>NZ_JBNAJN010000014.1:0-114452 GCF_052047695.1 Candidatus Pelagibacter sp. HIMB1623 | reverse complement strand
AATATAAGTTTAAAAAAGAAAAGTTATGAAAAAAAATTACAAGTAAATTTTTTAGAAAATTTACTTGTTGAAGCTAAAGATTTGATTCAAGAAAATTATGATAAATATAAAATTACTCACATGGTGATAAATAAATATATTATAAATGGCAAAATTTACACAAACTTCATAAATAATCAGGACACTGACAATCTTGGCTTAGAAATTAATTTTAAGTGTTTTCATAAAAATCTTTTGTTACAAATTACTCATATATTAGACAAATATCATATTGAGATTGATAGATTTCTTGATTTAAAATATGTAAATAGTTCTTTTCCAGATGAAAATATTGATCCGGTAATAAGATGCTATAAAGTTTTAGATGGTTTCAATCAAAATGAAATTAATTTAGAACCAAAAAATATTAAAAAAATTGGTTTTTTTGAGAAGTTTTTTCAACTTTTCAGCTAAAATTGTTTTTTCTTGTAACATTAGTTGTTTTTTAATCTTACAAATTTCAAAATAGACGTATGGTATGTCTTATTTAACTCAAAAAACTTTAAAAAATAATGTTTCATTTAGTGGGGTAGCACTTCATAGTGGCCTAGATGTAAATGTAAGCATTAAACCTGCTGAACCTAACTTTGGTATAGTATTTAAAAGGATGGACATCGCAAATGATAATTTAGTATATCCAAATTTTATGAATGTTTCTAATACCTCTTTAAACACAACTATAGAGAATGAATTTGGTGCAAAAGTATCAACAATAGAACATTTGATGGGCGCTTTGTTTGGTCTTGGTATAGATAATGCTTTGATAGAGATAGATAATGAGGAAGTTCCTATTTTAGATGGATCAGCAAAAATATTTATTGAAAAAATAATTAATGCAGGAATTGAGATAAGTGATGTGCCAATTAAAATAATTAAAATTAATAAAGAAATAAATTTTTCAGATGGGGAAAGGTTTATATCAATTAAGCCATCTACATTGAGTTTGGATATAGATTTTGAATTAAAATATAAAAATGAAATTATTGGAAACCAGAGAAATAATTTTAAAGTTTATGAAGATGATTTAACAGATGTATATAATTCTAGAACTTATTGTCTTTACGAAGATATAGAGATGATAAAGAAAAATGGTCTTGCTAAAGGTGGTAGCTTAGAAAATGCTGTAGTAGTTAAGGGAAAAGAAATTTTAAACCCCGAAGGATTGAGAAATGACAAAGAATTTGTAAATCATAAAATTTTAGATTGTATTGGAGATCTTTACACCTCGGGCTATAGAATTGTAGCATCTGTAAAATGTTCTCAAGGAGGACATTATTTAACAAATCAATTGTTAAGAAAAGTTTTTCAAAATAGAGAAAATTTTTCGATTATAGAAATTAAAGAAAAAAACCTTCCTCATTCACTAATAAATAGAAATATATTAAAATCTATTGCTTAAATATTAATAAATATTTATTAAAATATCATATTTAAGAGTATAAGTTTATCAATTGTGAAAAATATAGCACATCTTTTTGTAATATTGATTTTTTGTTTATCCTGCTCAAAGCAGACTGTTGAGAAATCGGTAATTAAAGAAACAAATCTAGAGCTCCAAATGATAGAAGCATACAAAGAAGGATTAGAACAATTAAAAAAAGGTGATGTTTTATTTGCTGCGAAAAAATTTAATGAAGCTGAAATTCTTTTTCCTCAATCTGAAGTGGCTCCAAGGTCAGCATTGATGGCTGCATATTCTTATTATTCACAAAATTATTATGGTGATGCTATAGCTGAATTAAATAGATTTCTTAGAGTTTACCCAAATCACAAAAATATAGCTTATGCTGAATATTTATTAGGTTTATCTTACTATGAACAAATTGTTGATGAAACAAAGGATTTAAATTCAATACAGAGTTCAAAAAAAATATTCTTAGATGTTGTGAAAAAATATCCCAATACAGATTTTGCAATTGATGCTGAATATAAAATTAGTCTAATTAATACAATATTGGCCGCAAAAGAGATGTATCTAGGAAGGTATTATTTTGATAGAAAAAAATGGATAGCATCTATAAATAGATTTAAATTTGTTGTTGATAATTACGAAACATCAATTTATGTGGAGGAAGCCCTTCATAGACTGGTTGAAATTTATTATATTATTGGATTAGAGCAAGAGTCAAAAAAATATGCTAGTTTATTAGGTTACAATTATAAGTCATCTAAATGGTACGAAAATTCGTATAATATTTTTGATAAAAATTACCAAAAAATTAAAATTCGAAAAGAAGAGAATAGTATTTTAAAAAGCTTTAAATCTCTATTTAATTGAGATGAATAAAAAAGTAATTCAAAAAAAATATAATAATAAAATTCGATTAATTAGCAAATATAATAGTTATTATTATGATAAGAGTGAGCCTATTGTTAATGATGAAGTATACGATAATTTAAAAAAGGAGATTTTACAACTTGAAATAGATTATGAATTTTTAAATTCAGAAAAATCTCCTAGTAAAATTGTTGGATATAAACCTTCAAAAAACTTTAAAAAATCATCACATAAAGTACCTATGCTATCTTTAGGAAATGCTTTTTCCGAAGAAGATTTGAACAACTTTGAAAAAAAAATTAAAAATTTTTTATCTATTAAAGAAAATATTAATATTTATTATAGTGCAGAACCTAAAATTGATGGAATATCTGCTTCTTTAACTTATATAAAAGGAAAGTTTCATAAAGGTCTTTCGAGGGGCGATGGGAAAGAAGGAGAAGATATAACTTTAAATTTAGAAACAATTGATGATATTCCAAAAGTTGTCTTATCTGAGGATTTTCCTGAGGAAATAGATATTAGAGGAGAAGTATTTATTCAAAATAGTGATTTTAAAAATTTAAATAACAAATTTGCTAATCCTAGAAATGCGGCATCAGGATCTTTAAGACAAAAAAACCCAAATGATACAAAAAAAATACCTTTAAAATTTATTGCATATACTTTTGGATATGAAAAAGGTTTGTTAGTAGAAAACCAATCTGATTTTATAAAAAAATTAAGCAAATGGGGTTTTAAAACAAATCCATTAAACAAATTAATTTCTGGAGTTAAAAATTTAATTGAAAATTATAATGAAATAGAAAAAAAAAGAGCAAATCTAGATTTTGATATAGATGGAATTGTTTACAAGATTAATGATTTTGCTATGCAAAAAAGATTAGGAAATGTGGCTAATGCTCCAAGGTGGGCAATAGCTCATAAGTTTTCATCTAATAAAGCTATTTCCCAAATATTAGATATTGAAATTCAAGTTGGTAGAACTGGAGCTTTAACCCCAGTGGCAAAAATTAAACCTATTAATATTGGTGGAGTAGTTGTGTCAAATGCAACACTGCATAATGAAGATGAAATAAATAGAAAAGATATCAGAATTGGTGATACAGCTGTTGTTGAAAGAGCAGGTGATGTAATACCTCATATACTATCTGTTGATTTAAAAAAAAGATCAAAAAATAGTTTAAAATTTGTATTTCCAAAAAAATGTCCTTCATGTGGGTCGGTAACAATTAAGGATTTTAATTCAGTTACAAAAAAAATTGATGCAGTTAGAAGATGTTCCAGTGAAGGTTATTATTGCGAAAAAATTTCAATTGAAAAATTAAAGCATTTTGTTTCTAAAGAGGCGTTCAATATAGATGGATTAGGAAAAAAGATAGTTGAAGGTTTTTGGAAACAAAAATTTATAAAATATCCTCAAGATATATTTAAACTAAACTATGATAAAATTGAAAAACTGGAAGGTTGGGGAAAATTATCTGTAGAAAACTTAAAATATTCTATTAATCAAAGAAAAAATATATCCCTAGAAAGATTTATTTATTCATTAGGCATAAGACATATAGGATTAGAAAACGCAAAATTGTTATCAAAATATTTTGTATCATTTTTAAAGTTTAAAAACTTATCTACAACAAAGAACTATGAAGATTTGTTAAATATTGATGGAATAGGTGATACTCAAATAAAATCTATTAAAAGTTTTTTTATAAATAAAGAAAATATTCAAGTTTTAAATGAATTAGAAAAAGTTTTGATAATTAAAAATGCAACTTCAACAAAAAAAGATGGAATTTTAAAAAATAAAACATTTTTAGTAACAGGAAAACTAAATAATATTAGTAGAGCAGAAGTTAAATCATTAATTGAAGAAAATTCAGGCACAACGGTAAGCACTGTTTCAAAAAAACTAGATTATTTAATTACAGGTGAAAAACCAACAAAAAAGAAAATAGATAATGCTAAGCAGTTAAAAATAAAAATTATAGATCAAGGCGAATTTTTGAAAATGTTAAATAAAACTAGCTAACCATTTTTTCTCATTTGAATTTAAATAGCCTGATATTTTTGAATAAACTTCCAAATGATATTTGAAAAGATAATTTTTTTCGTTTTTGGTTAACAAGTTATAATTTATTAAATCTTTTTCAATCGGCGCCAAAGTCAAATTTTCAAAAAATAAATTTTTTTTTGATTTTTTTACATAAACTAAATTTTCAATTCGAATTCCATATTCATTAGTTTTATAATATCCAGGCTCATTACTTAAAATCATACCTTCTTTTATTTTCACTGTGTTTATTTTTGTAATTGACTGTGGTCCCTCATGTACATTAAGAAAAAAACCAACACCATGACCAGTGCCATGTGCATAATCTAAATTACTTTTGTTTAAAAATTTTCTAGCTCTTTTGTCAATTTTTTTACCAACATTATCTTTATTAATGTCAGTTGTAGCCACTGCAATATGACCTTTGAGAACTTTGGTAAAAATATTTTTAATATTTTTTTTTTGTTTTGAAAAACAAATTGTTCTAGTAACATCTGTTGTACCATATTTGTATTGCCCTCCAGAATCACAAAGAAAAATGTCTTTTTTATCTATAATTCTGCAATCATTTTTTTTTGCTCGATAATGAACAATTGCACCATTCTTCCCAGCACCAGCAATTGTATCAAAGCTTGGATATAAAAAATTTTTATTTCTTTTTCGAAAATTTTCTAATTTTATTGCTGCGTCAACCTCTGTAATTTTCTTTTTATTAACTTTTTTTATCCAATATAGAAATTTTGTTAAGGCCACCCCATCTGAAATATGAGCATTAATCATATTTTTAATTTCAGTTTTATTTTTAATTGCCTTTAAATGATAAGTAGGATCTTCTCTGTTTATAATATTAAATTTCGACTTGATTAAATTTTCATAGAATATCGAGCAAGATTTATCATCTATTATAAAGTTTTTTCCTTTTAGATTTAAGATTTTTTTTGGTAAATCTTCAATATCTAAAAATTCATTTTTTTTTAAAATTTTATTTTTAAATAGTTTTTTACATTTTTGGATTTTGCTAATTAACAAAATTTTATTTGTTTTACTTATTATTAGTCTTGAATTTGGTACAGGACTGTTAGGACCATCCCCACCTCTTATGTTTAAAATCCACGCAACATTTTCTGGTGCGCTTATAAAAATGTAGTCTGATTTATTTTTTTTTAAATATTTTGATATTTTATTAATTTTAGATTTAGTACCTTCACCAGTAATTGTTTTGTTTAACGAGAAAAAAGGTATAGCTAAATTTTCTCTTTCTTTTTTTATTTCGTCAATTAGATTTTTATTGATAAATTTAATTTTATTATATTTTAAAAAAAAGTTTTTAATTTGTGTATTTGTAAATAATTTTGGATCAATACCAAGTTTTAGATTTTTAAATAAATTAAAATTTATTAATTTTTCAAATCCAAGAATTTTAAAATTTTTACCACACTCAATTTGACTTTGGATAGTATATCTACCATCAGTAAATAAATAATTTTTATTTTTTAATATTATAGCTAATCCAGCAGATCCACTAAAATTTGAAATAATTTTTAGTCGATTAATTTTAGAGTATTCAGTAAAATAATCATCATTTTTAGGAACGATATATCCATCAATTCCATTTTTTTTAAACTTTGTTCTCAATAATTTAATATAATTTTTCACTTAATTCTCTTTTGATATCTTATCCAACCTGGACTTCTAGTTCCTTCATCAATTTCAAAATCTTGGTTAAATTCAAAATCATCATCACTGTTAATTTCCTCTTCAAAGAAAGAATTTTTCTCTAAATGTTTTTCTGGTAGCTCGTCAATAAATCTTGAAGCCATACTGTCGATCCAGTCTCCTTGATAAAATCTGTTCATTGAAAAAGATATTATAGCTTTTTTCTTTGCTCTAGTAATCCCCACATAAGCTAATCGTCTTTCCTCTTCTAAGCCGTTTTGACCTTTTTCTTCAATTGATTTTTGATGAGGAAATAACCCTTCCTCCCAGCCAGGTAAAAAAACCACGTCAAATTCTAGTCCTTTTGCAGCATGCATCGTCATCATATTTATTTTTTCACCATCCCATTCTTGGTCTATTGACGTTGCTAATGAAACGTGTTCAAGAAAACTTTCTAAATTATCAAACTCTTTCATAGCACTTAATAATTCTTTGATATTTTCAAGTCTATTTTCATTATCAAGATCCTTCTTATTTTTTAACATGGCAGAGTATCCTGACTCATCTAATACTATTTGTAATAGTTTGATATGATTTGAATTTTTTATGATTAATTCATTTCTCCATTTATTTATAGAATTTAAAAATAAATTTAGTCCAATTTTTGCTTTCGGTTTTATTAGATTTTGTTCAAGCATAAGCTTTGATGCTTTTTCTAAATTTAAATTTTCTTTTTTTGCAAATTCATGGATATTTTTTAAAGTACCATCTCCTATTGATCTTTTTGGATTATTAACAATTCTCTCAAAAGCAAGATCATCTTTTTCTTGATGAATCAACCTCAAATAAGCTACACAATCTTTTATTTCAGCTCGTTCATAAAATTTCGTTCCTCCTAATATTCTGTATGGCATACCAATTTTGAGAAATCGCTCTTCAAATTCACGCGTTTGAAAAATAGCTCTAACAAGAATAGCTATATTATTGTAAGAAAATTTTTTTTTAATTTTTTTTTCTATTTCATCTGAAACTCCTATTGCTTCATCTTTTCCATTTTTAAAACAATTCAATTGAACTAAGTCACCTTCTTCCATAGTTGTAATTAAAGTTTTACCAACTCTATTTTGATTGTTAGAAATTAGATTAGACGCTACAGACAAAATATTTTGTGACGATCTATAATTTTGTTCTAATCTTATTACTTTAGTGTTTTTATATACTTGATCAAATTCTAAAAAATTTTTTATTTCTGCACCTCTCCAGCTATAAATTGATTGGTCGTCATCCCCAACACAACAAATGTTGTTATTTTTTTCTGATAATAGATTTAGCCATTTGCTTTGTATAAAATTTGTATCTTGATACTCATCGACAAGTATATATTTGAAATTTTTTGAATAAATTTCTCTAATATCAGAATTGAACTCTAAAATTTTTACTGTATGTAAAATCAAATCTCCAAAGTCACATGAATTTAGATCAGTTAATTTTTGTTGATAAATTTTGTATAATGGTAAAATATTTTTCTCGTAAATATCTTTTTTATTTATGATTACTTCATTTGGGTAATAGCCTTTATTTTTCCATCTATCAATTATTGCAAGTATAAATCTTGGCGATAGTTGTTTGATATCAATATTTTCAGCTTTACAGATATTTTTGATAAGTCGAGTTTGGTCATCTGTATCTATTATTGTAAAGTTGGAGTTCAAATTTGCTGCAGATGCATGTTTTCTTAATAATTTTGCACAAATTGAATGAAATGTTCCAAGCCAAGACAGTCCTATAGCTGTAGAACCAAGAATTTTACCAACTCTATTTTGCATTTCTTTTGCAGCTTTATTAGTGAATGTGACTGCAAGAATTTGATTTGGATAAGCTTTTTTTTCTTTAATAATGTTAGCTATTCTTGATGTTAATACTTTTGTTTTTCCAGACCCAGCTCCAGCCACAATTAATAAAGGCCCATCTAAGTGCATCACAGCTTCTTTTTGAGCCTCGTTTAAATTATTTAAATATTCTCTATTTATCATTCAAAATAATGTTTTATAAGTTTCTTGTTCAAAATGAATACTTCAAACTTTTTTGCTAAATTTCTTAAAAACCTTAGTAAATCAATTAATAGTCTATTAGAAAAATATTTAAACAAGTTAAATATTAATAATTTTAAAAGACTGTTATTAAACAATAAAATTTTCTTTACTATTGTCGCAGCAATTATTTTATTTTTTTCATATATTTCTTTACCTAATATTTATAACCAAGATAAAATTTCAAATGAAATACAAAGTAATCTATTTAACAAATTAAACCTAGAGTTTCATTTTTCAAATGAATTAGAATATAAATTTTTACCAAGACCTCATTTTGTAACTAAGGAATCATCAATAATTAATGATGAAAGTAAAATTTCTGAAATTAAAACAACAAAGATTTATGTTTCATTAGAAAACTTGTTTTCTTTAAGAAATATGAAGGTAACAGATGTTGTCTTAGAAGAAGCAAATTTCAATTTAAATAAAAATAATTACAATTTTTTTTTCAAACTTTTGAATGCTAATTTCAAAGAGAGTAAATTACAAATTATTAATAGTAATATTTTTTATAGAAATTATGAAAATGATGTATTGTTAATTAATAATATTTTAAATTCAAAATATTATTATGATCCAAATGAGCTAAAAAATATTTTTTATTCAGAGAATGAAATTTTTAACGTTCCTTATTCCCTTGAAATATTTACTGATGAGAATGATAAAATTATTTATTCAAAAATAAACTTAGAATCTTTTAGATTAAAGTTTGATAACAAATTATCTCTCGGAAAAGATTTTAATTTAGGTTTAACTGAGTTTAGTTTTTTAAATCAAAAAAGTATTGCAAAATACAAAACAAATAAGAATTTTTTTGAATTTAGTTTGAATGATAAATCACAAGCATTAAAATTTTTACTTAATGGCAAATTTAATTTTAAACCTTTTTATTCTTATTTAGAGGGTAAAGTAAATGAAATAAATTTTACATCTTTTTTTTCTTCAAATGCTATAATCAAAGACTTACTTAAAACAGAAATACTAAATAACAAAAATATTGATTTCAAACTTGATATTAAGGCTGAAGAAATAAAAAATTTTGATAGTTTTAAAAATATTTTTTTAAAATCAAAAATTCATGAGGGATTAATTGACTTTGATCAAACTAAATTTAGTTGGAAAAATAATGTTAATTTTGAACTTAAAGATAGCTTAGTTTATGTAAGAGATGGTCAACTGATTTTAGATGGAAGCACTGAGTTAGCTGTAATTAACTCAAATGAAGTTTATAAATTCTTATTGACTCCAAAAAAATTAAGAAAACAAATTAATAAAATTAATATTAACTTTACTTATTTTTTTGATGAAAAAATAATAAAAATTAAAAATATTCTTGTAGATGGTAAATTAAATAAAAAATTGAATGACAATTTGAGAATTATCTATTTAAAAGATGATAACTTGCAAAATAAAATATACTTTAAAAATTTATTAAATGATGCAATTAAAAATTATGCAGGATAAATCATTTTTCTTGGATCAACTATTTTTTCATAATCTTTTTCGCTAATTAATCCTGTTTTTAATGCTTCTTGTTTTAAAGTAGTATTGTTTTTTAGCGCAGTTTTTGCAATTTTGGCTGCATTATCATAACCAATATGAGGAGCTAAAGCTGTGACTAGCATTAGTGAATTATCTAAGTGTTCTTTAATTTTCTTCTTGTTAGCTTTAATCCCTTTCACACAATATACAGCAAAATTTTTTGTACTATCAGCAATTAAGTCAATCGATTGTAAAATGTTATGAGCAATTAATGGTTTGAAAACGTTTAATTCAAAATGTCCGTGGGATCCAGCCATTGTAATACCGTTGTGATTTCCAATTACTTTTACACAAACCATCGTAACTGCTTCACACTGGGTTGGATTTACTTTCCCTGGCATTATTGATGAGCCTGGTTCATTTTCAGGTAATATTAATTCTCCATATCCAGCTCTTGGACCAGAACCTAAGAACCTAATATCATTTGAAATTTTCATCAACGCAACTGCACAAGTATTTAAAGTTCCAGAAAAGTTAACAATTGCATCATGAGCAGCAAGTTCTGCAAATTTGTTTGATGAAGGTTTAAATTTTATTTTAGTGAATTTAGCAATTTCTTTAACAATTTTTTTATCAAAGTTTTTTTTTGAATTTATTCCAGTTCCAACAGCTGTACCACCTTGAGCCAAAAATAGAATTTCTCTTAATGCGTATTCAATCCGTTCAATACATTTTTTTAGTTGAGCATGATAACCTGAAAATTCTTGACCAAGAGATAGTGGTGTTGCATCTTGAAGGTGAGTTCTTCCAATTTTAACTATGTTTTTAAATTCTTTTGTTTTATTCTTTAGCTCTTTTTCTAAGATTTTTAAACTTGGCAACATTTTAGCTAAAGTTTCTGTTGCTATAGAAATATGCATTGCAGTCGGAAAAACATCATTGGTGGACTGTGATTTGTTAACATGATCATTTGGATGTACTGGTTTTTTTGTGCCTTTTTTTCCACCAAGTATTTCAATAGCTCTGTTAGCAATTACTTCATTAACATTCATATTTGTCTGTGTTCCAGAACCTGTTTGCCAAACTTTTAAAGGAAAATTTTCATCTAACTTTCCTTTAATAACCTCATCTGAAGCTTTGATTATTGCTTTAGAAATTTTACTATTAATTAATTTATCTTTAGCATGAACTATTGCTGCTGATCTTTTGATAATAGCAATAGATTTAATTATAGAAATGTTAACTAAAATTTTCCCAATATTAAAAAATTTATTAGATCTTTGTGTTGAGGCACCCCAGTACTTATTATTAGGTACATTTATGCTTCCAAGACTGTCAAATTCTTTTCTTAATTTCATTGATTAATTTTTAAGTAATAAATATTTATATTCATACAATAAATTTTAAAAAACTTACAGGAGCAATATGTCGAATTTTAGCAAAGTTGGAACTTTTATGAAAACTTTTGGTCAAGATGTTAAAACTAAACCATCTTTTAGTACCGATAAAATAAACAAACTAAGAATAGATCTAATTAAAGAAGAGTTAGATGAGCTTACAGAAGCTATGAATAATAAAGATTTATTAGAAGTTGCAGATGCTTTAACTGATATTTTATATGTTACTTATGGTGCAGGCCATGCATTTGGAATTGATTTAGATAAATGTTTTGAAGAGGTTCAAAATTCAAATATGAGTAAATTAGATGAAAATGGAAAACCAATTTATAATGAAGCTGGAAAAGTTATGAAAGGTCCTAATTATTTTAAACCAGATTTATCAAAGTTTGTGAATTAAATTTCTAATTTAAAGTCAACCGCAGGAGCGCTGTGAGTAATGCTGCCCACAGATATTCTATCAACACCAGTGGAAGCAATAGCTTTGACAGTTTTTAAATTAACATTACCAGATGCTTCTGTTTCATAATACTTTTTAGCAATTTTAACACTATTTCTTAAACTTTTAATATTCATATTATCAAGCAAAACAGTATTAAATTTTAGACCTATAATTGATTTAAGTTGTCCAACTGTATCAACTTCAACTGTAATTTTTTTCCCCTGTTTATTTTTTATGGCTTTTACAACTAAAGTTTTTAAATCCGAACTTGCTACGTGGTTATCTTTAATTAAATATTCATCACTTAAATTAAATCTATGATTTGTACCACCTCCAAGCTTAACAGCATATTTTTGTATAACTCTTAGATTTGGAATTGTTTTTCTTGTACAACAAATTTTAGTTTTCTTTCCAGCTAATTTAACAAATTTGTTTGTTTTAGTTGCTATTCCTGAAATGTGAGATAAAAAATTTAGAGCAACTCTTTCCGCAATCAAAATATTTTTTGCTTTGCCTTTTATTACTGCAACTAAGGATCCTTTTTTAATATTTGAACCATCTTTTTCTTTAATTAAAAACTTAATTTTACTATCAATTAATTTAAAAGTTTGTTTTGCAAATAATAAACCTCCTACTATTGCATTTTGATTCGATATCAATTTAACTGTTATGATCTTATCGTTTTCAATTAAGCTTGAAGTAATGTCTCCTGAAGGATATAGATCTTCGTTCAGAGCAAGTTTGACTGTGCTTTTGATAAATTCTTTACTTAATTTAATTTTTGACACTTAATTATCTGCCAATGGCTGCCATTCTTTCAACAGATATTCTAGCTTTTTCGATTGTTTCTTTATCCATTATTATTTCACCAGTTTCATTTTCTAAACAATCCAATATTTTTGGAAGCGTAATTTTTTTCATGTGCGGACACATATTGCATGGTTTAATAAAATCTACATTTGGATTTTCTACTTGTATGTTGTCACTCATAGAGCACTCAGTTACCATCATTACTTTTTTTGGCTGATTATCTTTTACATATTTGATCATTCCAGATGTAGATCCTGCAAAATCACTTGCTCCAATTACGTCTGGTGGACACTCTGGATGAGCAATAATTTTAATACCTGGATTGTTTTTTCTTATATCTTCTATTTCTTTCTTATTAAATTGGTCGTGTACTATGCAAATTCCTTTCCAAGATATAATTTCCACATCAGTCTGAGATGCAACATACTTTGCAAGGTAATCATCAGGTAAAAATATAACTTTTTTTACTCCAAGAGATTTAACAATTTTGACAGCATTAGCAGATGTACAACAAACATCTGTTTCAGCTTTTACTTCAGCTGAGGTATTTACGTATGATACTACCGGAACACCTGGGTACTTCTCTTTTAGTAATCTCACATCTTTACCAGTAATTGAGGATGATAAAGAACAACCCGCTTCCATATCTGGTAAAATTACTTTCTTATTAGGGCTCATTAGTTTTGCAGTTTCAGCCATAAAGTGAACTCCTGCCATTAGAATTATATCTGCTGAAGTTTTTGAAGCTTCTATAGCTAGCGCGAGTGAGTCTGCAGAGAAATCAGCAACACCATGATAAATTTCTGGTGTTTGATAGTTGTGAGCTAAAATTACTGCATTTTTCTCTTTTTTTAATTTATTAATTTTATGTATGTATGGTGCGTGTACTGACCATTCTATCTCAGGCATTACCTTTGAAATTTTTTGATAAATTGGATCTGTTGCTTTACGTACTTCTTGTGTAAATTCCATAAGGATTTTTTACCAATTTGAAACAAACTTGTCATTCATTAATTATGAGACATATCGCGGTCGTGCTGAAATTGGTAGACAGGCACGGTTGAGGGCCGTGTGGACTTAGTCCATGAGAGTTCGAGTCTCTCCGACCGCACCAAAATTATTTATTTTAATTAATCCAATAAGGTTTTTTAACAGTTATTGTTGCTTCTTTAGTTTTAAAATTTACTTTTTCATCAAAGTTTTCATCTAAATATTTTATTAAAGCAAAAGGGTAATCATTATCTATCAACACTTTTCCTATTTCATTTTCATTATTAAAGATACCTTCCCCTTCATTTAATTTTCCTTCAATAATTTTAATAGGCATCAATCTTTTTGAAAGTTTATTTTTTAATTTAATTCTAGCTGTATTTTCTTGGCCTACATAACAACCTTTTTTAAAATCAATTCCATTTAGTTCTTCAAAATTACATTCAATACCAAATAATTTATTTTGTAATTTATTCAAATCTTTCGGAACTATTCCTAGCTTATGACTTAGAGAATAGTATTCGTTTACATTTGAATCATGAAGATCAAGTTTTTTTAAAGATAAATAAAGTTTTTCTAAATTAATAATTAATCTTGCTCCCAATTGTTTATTTCTTGGGTCTAAAAGAATAGGATCTTCTCTATATTTAATTGTAAATCCTGCTTGATCTTTTGCATCATCAAATTTTAAAAATTTTTCATTAGAAAAAGCTGCCACAACAAATTCATTACTTAAATTAAGTATTTCAACTTTTGATCTTAGCTTATATAGAGACAACTGGTTGAATAATCCATCTGCTTGATACTTTTCACAATCTAAGAGATAACCTGATTTATGTTTTATAATAATAAATTCATATAAAAATTTTCCTTGTGGACTTAGCAAAGATGCAAAACAACTATCAACCTCGCTTACTTTATTTATGTCGTTGCTTATAAGATTTTGCAGAAAATCTTTTGCGTCATCTCCGTTTATATAAAGAATTGATCTATCTTCTAAAATGTAAACGTTTTTGATATTCATATTTGATTAATTGTTATTTTTAATATAATAACTTTTTCTTCAAATGTTAGATCTTATAATCAAAAATGGACAATGTTACATCAATGGTGAATTAAAAAATGTTGATGTTGCAATAAAAGATGGAAAAATTCATCAGATCGGTCAAATTTCTGATGAAGCAAAAGAGACAATTAATTCAGAAGGCCAAACTGTTTTGCCAGGTTGTATAGACACACAAACACACTTTAGAGAACCCGGATCAACAGATACTGAAGATCTTCACTCAGGAAGTAGAGCAGCAATTGCTGGAGGGATTACAAGTGTTTTTGAGATGCCAAATACAAATCCACCAACTTCAAATCTGAAAGAATTTCAAAGAAAACTAGATCTTGCTAAAAATAGAATGTATTGCAATTACGCTTTTTACTTTGGCGCAACTGCTGATAATGCAGATGATTTAGCTAGTTTAAAAAATTTAGAGGGATGTTGTGGAATTAAACTTTTTGCTGGATCTTCCACAGGTAATTTACTTGTTGCCGAAGAAGATGATATAGATAAAGTTTTTCAAAATGCATCAAAAGTTGTTGCAGTTCATTCAGAAGACGAAGCGATATTAAAAATTAATAAAAAATTAATTAAAGAGGGAGATGTTCATACTCATCCAGTATGGCGAAGTGCCGAATGCGCAATAGCATCAACTAGAAGAATTGTTAGAATTGCAGAAAAACATAACAAAAAAGCTCATGTTCTTCATATTACAACAAAAGAAGAAATAGATTTTCTTTCACAGCATAAAGGCAATATTACCTTTGAGATAACTCCTCAACATTTAACACTTTATGCTCCAGATTGTTACGACAAGCTTGGAACTTATGCTCAAATGAACCCACCATTAAGAGACAAATCTCATTATGATAGATTATGGTATGGAGTTAGAAATAATTTTAATGATACTATTGGATCAGACCATGCACCTCACTTAAAAGAAAATAAAGATAAAATATATCCTAATACTCCTTCAGGAATGCCAGGTGTTCAAACTTTAATGCCTGTAATGTTAAATCATATTAATGATGGAAAATTAACTTTAAATCAGTTGATGAATTTTGTTTGTGAGAATCCTGTAAAAATTTTTGGAATTAAAAACAAAGGGTTTATCAAAGAGGGTTATGATGCTGATTTTACAATTGTAGACATGAATAAAACAATTGAAATTAAAAATGAAAATATTGAGAGTAAATGTAAATGGTCACCATTTAATGGATTCAAATTTAAAGGAACACCAACGCACACTATCATTGCAGGAAAAATTAAAATGCAAGATGGTAAAATTTTAGGAGACCCAGAGGGAACTCCTTTACAATTTAGTTAATCTTAACTGTAAAACTATTAACAAGAATTACACCTAAAACAATTAAAAATAATCCCAAGATTGCTTGCCAAGCTAAGGTTTGTTTAAAAAATATATATCCTAGTATAGCAATTGTAAAAATTCCTAAACCACTCCATGTGGCATAGACAATTGCTATTGGAAGTTTGTTTACAACAAAAGTTAATAGATAAAATGCACAAAGATAAAAAATTGATAAAGCAACTGTAGGTATAACTTTAGTAAAGTTTTGAGAAACAGGTAACAACATTGTTCCAGCAACTTCACAAAAAATTGCAGCAATCAAAAATATATAAGTTTTAATCATTATTTAAAATTTTATGACTTACTAAATCTTCTTTAATTTCATCTAAAATTGCTGGATCATCTATTGTTGGTGGAATTTTATACTCAATACCATCTGCAATTTTTCTTATTGTTCCTCTTAAAATTTTTCCTGATCTAGTTTTTGGTAATCTTTTTATAACTATAACCGTCTTAAATGCAGCAACAGGACCAATTTTGTCTCTAACCATTTGCACACATTCTTTTGAGATAGTTTCATCGTCTTTATCAACACCTGATTTCAAAACTACTAAACCAATTGGTAATTGACCTTTTAATTTATCTGCAATTCCAAGTACTGCGCATTCAGCAACAGACTGATGTTCAGATAAAACTTCTTCAATTGCACCAGTTGATAATCTGTGACCAGCAACATTTATAATGTCATCTGTTCTAGACATGATCCAAATATAACCATCATCATCAATGTGACCTGCATCATAAGTTTGATAATAACCTTCGTAATTAGTCATATAGTTTTCTTTGTATCTTTGATCTGCATTCCAAAGAGTAGGAAATGTCCCAGGAGGCAAAGGTAGTTTCACCACAATGTCTCCCATTTCATTTGGTTTAGCTAAAGATTGATCTGGTTTAATGATTTTTACATCATATCCAGGAACCGCTTTACAAGCTGAGCCATATTTAGTCTCCATCATTTCAATCCCTGTGCAATTTGAGCTAATTGCCCAACTGGTTTCAGTTTGCCACCAATGATCAATAACTGGGACTTTCAATAAATTTTCAGCCCATTTAATAGTATCTGGATCTGCTCTTTCCCCAGCAAGAAAGAGGCTTTGAAAACTAGATAAGTCGTATTTTGAAAAAAATTTACCATCAGGATCTTCTTTCTTTATAGCTCTAAATGCAGTAGGTGCAGTAAATAATGATTTTACTTTATAATCTGAGATGATTTTCCAAAAAGCACCAGCATCTGGAGTTCCAACTGGTTTACCTTCAAATAAAACTGTAGTGCATCCCTTAAATAATGGAGCATAAACAATATAAGAGTGACCAACAATCCAACCAATGTCACTAGCTGACCACCAAATATCATCAGTATCAATATTGTAGATATTCTTCATAGTCCATTTAAGAGCAACTATATGACCACCAGTGTCTCTAACTATACCCTTTGGTGTTCCTGTTGTTCCAGAGGTATAAAGAATATAAGCAAAATCATTTGAATTAATTTCAACACAATCAGCATCAGATGAATTTGATATAGCTTCATCCCAACTAATTTCTGTTGGCGCATTTAAATTGACTTCATTTCCTGATCTTTGAAATAAAATCATCTTTTCAATTTTATGATTTGCTATTTTTATCGCTTCATCTACTAAAGGCTTATATTCAACTGTTCTTCCAGGCTCAAAACCACAAGAAGCTGTTACTAATAATTTTGCTTTGCTGTCATCTATTCTGCTTGCAAGTTCATTTGAGGCAAATCCACCAAAAACAACTGAGTGTATGGCTCCAATTCTAGCACAAGCAAGCATAGCAATTACAGCTTCAGGAATCATTGGCATGTAAATTATTACTCTGTCTCCTTTATTTACATCTTGTTGCTTTAAGGCTCCTGCAAATTTTGATACTTTTGACCTTAGTTCTTCGTAAGTAAACTTAGCTTTATTGCCAGTGATAGGACTATCGTAGATTAAAGCAGTTTTTTGACCTCTTCCTTGGTCAATATGAATGTCTAGAGCATTATAACAAGTGTTAGTAATACCATCCTCGAACCATTTATAGAAAGGAGGATTAGATTTATTTAAAATTTTTGTTGGTTTTTTAAACCAAAAGATATCTTCACTCGCTTCTTGCCAAAATTTTTCGGGGTTTTGAATGGAATTTTCGTAAATACTTTGAAATTTTTTTGACATTCTAATTTGATTCGATTTTTGTTATTTTTTTGGTTTTTAACTTATAAATTGCATTTAATTTTAAAAATTCAGTAAAATCAATGCAAATTAATGACAATTAAGTCTTCATAAAACTAATTTTATTTGCTATTTAACCCCAACTTTGGCTTAGGGTTACTTAAGTCTAGTTTATATAAACTAATAAATAAAAACTAACGAAGAGGGAGTTTTTTATGAAAAAACTTAAATTGTTTGCTCTTACAGTTGTTGCTCTTATGGGCGTAACTGGTGTTGCAAACGCTGAAACAGCTATGCTGGCTCAAGACGATTTTGTAGGTATTTCGTTTTGGTTAGTATCTATGGCTTGTTTAGCTGCTACTGTATTCTTTTTCTTAGAAAGAAGTTCAGTTCCAGCTGGATGGAGAGTTTCAATGACAGTTGCTGGTCTAGTAACTGGTATTGCATTCGTACACTACATGTACATGAGAGATGTATGGATCGCTACTGGTGACTCACCAACTGTATACAGATACATTGACTGGTTAATTACAGTGCCATTATTGATGTTAGAATTCTATTTTGTTCTAGCAGCGGTAAACAAATCAGACTCTGGAATTTTCTGGAGACTAATGATTGGTACATTAGTAATGCTAGTAGGTGGATACTTAGGAGAAGCTGGATACATCAACGCTACACTTGGTTTCATAATCGGTATGGCTGGTTGGGTATACATCTTATATGAAGTATTCTCTGGTGAAGCAGGTAAGAGAGCAGCGAAAAGTGGTAACAAATCACTTGTAACTGCTTTTGGTGCAATGAGAATGATCGTTACTGTAGGTTGGGCGATCTACCCATTAGGTTACATTTTTGGTTACCTAACAGGTGGTGTAGATGCTAACTCACTAAACGTGATTTACAACGCAGCTGACTTCTTGAACAAGATCGCTTTCGGTCTGATCATTTGGGCAGCAGCTATGCAACAACCTGGTAGAGCTAAGTAGTAGTTTTACTTAAGATTTAAAAAAGGGCAGGTACAATATTGTACTTGCCCTTTTTTTTTGCCTTATGTAAAATTATGTATAGTTATTATACATATTTTTTTATTATGGATGTAAAACTTGAAAAATGGCACCGATGTAAAGTTGATATAGAGGTTCTTAAAGAACTTTCAAAAAAATCTGACATTAAAGGACTTCAACATGTTTCAGTTTTTTTTGGATTGTTATTGGTAACAGGAACTTTGGCATATATAACTTGGGGCACATGGTGGTCTGCTTTTTGGTTTTTAGTTTATGGAAACATTTATGGTTTTTCAAATCCATTGTGGCATGAGACAGGTCATAAAACTGCCTTTCAATCAAAATCTTTAAATGAATTTTTTTACTATGTCTCTTCATACCTTTCTAATTTTGAACCATTAAGATGGAGATACACACACTTTGTTCATCATGGAAATACCTATTCAACAGAAAATCCATTTGATCATGAAATTGAATATGGAAATAATTTAAAAGAAACACCAAAAAATTTATTAATGAATTTAATTCCTTTTATGGAACTTATTTATTTTAAAAAAAGTATCGCTTACGAAATTATTCAACATGCATTGGGTGTAAAAACGAAAGTAATGCAAGACTGCATTCCTGAAAATGCACAATCAAAAGTAATTTTTAATTCTAGAATTTTTGTTGCAATTTGGATTGCAATTATTTTGTGGTCTTTAATTACTTTATCTTGGTTACCTGTTTTATTTTTTTTATTACCAAAATTTTATGGAAGAACTTTACACAAGCTTGTTTCTTTTACTCAACATGCGGGTTTAGCAAGAAATATTAAAGATCATAGATACACAACAAGAGAAATGTATTTAAATCCTATTTTAAGCTTTTTATATTGGAAAATGGAATATCATGTAACGCACCACATGTTTCCAACAGTTCCATCTTATAACTTAGATAAACTTCATCACCATATTAAAGATCAATTACCAAGGACAAATGATGGTTTAATTGATGCCTACAAAGAAATTTTACCAGCTATAATGAAACAAACAGAAGACACTAGTTATTTTTTCAAAAAGGAAGTACCTGAACCTCAAAATGCATAAAATTGACCAAGTATGTTTTTACTTACTTGCTCAATTTAGATAAGAACCTATATATAACGCATGGCAAAAATTACTTACCACACACACGATAATAAAACTCAAACTATTGATGTTCAAAACGGATTAACAGTAATGGAAGGTGCTGTTCAAAATGATATTCCAGGAATTGATGCTGATTGTGGAGGCGGGATGGCATGTGCTACTTGTCATGTGTATGTCAAAGAAGATTGGTTGGATAAACTTCCAACTAAAGAAGATGGCGAAGAAGATATGTTGGATATGGCGTATGAGCCTAGTAAAAATAGTAGATTAAGTTGCCAATTGATTGTTTCAGATGAATTAGATGGATTGGAAGTGACCATTCCAGAAAAACAAGCTTAAATGAATAAAACAGATGTACTAATTATTGGAGCTGGTCCCACAGGTTTATTTTGTGCTCATCAACTCGGAATTATTGGACTTCAATGTGAAATCGTAGACAATCTTGATAAAGCAGGTGGACAGTGTATCGAGCTTTATCCAGATAAACCCATTTATGATATTCCAGCTATTCCAGAATGTACTGGCGAAGAGTTAACAAATAATCTCTTACAACAAATTAAACCTTTTAATGTGAAATTTCATTTAAATGAAAGAGTAGAGGAACTTAAAAAAGTTGAAAATCGTTGGCATGTCAAAACTAGCAATGGTCAAGAATTTGATGTAGCAGCAATTATTATTGCTGGAGGCGTTGGATCATTTGAACCTAGAAAGTTTCCTGTTAAAGAATGTGAAAAATTTGAAGGATCTTCTTTATTTTACTCAATAAAAGACAAAACAATTTTTAAAGACAAAACTATTTCAATTTTTGGTGGAGGAGACTCAGCTTTAGATTGGGCTATAGAATTATCAAACACATCAAAAGTAAATTTAATTCATAGACGTGATGGATTTAGTGGAGCTGAATCAAGTGTTCAAAAAGTAAAAGAATTAAATGACCAAGGAAAATTAAATTTGTACACCAAATATCAAATGGATGCTGTAAGTGGAGATAATCAAATTAGTTCTGTTAAAATAAAACATGATGATGGCGAAATAAAAGAATTACAATCTGATTTTGTACTTGGTTTCTTTGGTTTAATTATGCAACTAGGTCCTATTTTAAATTGGGGATTAAGTATCAATAAAAAAACAGTCGAAGTAAACACTGAAAACTTTGAGACAAATGTTGAGGGTATATTTGCAATCGGAGATATTTGTTCTTACCCAGGTAAATTAAAATTAATTCTGTCTGGCTTTCATGAAGGGGCATTAGCTGCAAGAGGTTGTTTTAAATATGCAAGACCAGATGAAAAATTAAGATTTGAGTTCACTACCACTTCAAAAGCTGCACAAGAGCGACTTGGTGTAAAAAAATGATTGAACTTTTTTCTGCTAATACTCCTAATGGATGGAAAATAGGTATTATGCTGGAAGAGATTGGTTATGAGTATAAAGTAACTAAAATTGATTTAGGAAAAGACGAACAATTTAATCCTGATTTTATAAAGTTAAGCCCATTTGGAAAAATTCCTGTAATCACAGACCATGAAAATAACAAAAGTATTTTCGAGTCTGGTGCAATATTGATGTACTTAGGTGAAAAAAGTGGAAAATTTTATGATGAAAAAGATCGATTAGTGATTAATCAATGGTTGATGGCTCAAATGGGAACCATCGGTCCTATGATTGGTCAACATCACCAATTTCATCATTATAATCCTGGAAAAAGTGAATTCGGAGAGGAAAGATATTTTAAAATTGCAAAAAGAATTTATGGAGAATTAGAAGCAAGATTAAAAGTTTCTAAATTTTTAGCTGGAGATAATTACACAATTGCTGATATTGCAACTTGGCCGTGGCTTGCAAGGCATGAATGGCATGATATTGGCTTAAAAAATTATGAAAATTTATCTAGATGGTATTTAGAAATTGCAAACCGTGAGGCTGTAGTAAAAGGATACGCATTTATGGATAAAGAGGCTAAAATTCCAAAAATTTAATTAATCATCTGCATGAACTTTTTCGTCTTTTTCATGCTTTTCTTGTGCAGCAATCGTGTATTTGGCAACAGGTCTTGCCATTAATCTTTTTAATCCAATTGGTTCCGCTGTATCCAAGCAATAACCATAAGTATCATCCATTATTCTTCTTAAAGCTTTATCAATTTCAGAAATTAATTTTATTTGTCTATTAATTGCTTTCATTTCTACATTGCTATCAATATATGAGTTTGCTTGATCAACAATATCTGCAGAAATATTATTGTCATCCATAGAACCATTATAAAGAGCTTCATTATTTGCTTTAATTAATTCTTTTTTCCATTCATTTAATTTCATTCTGAAATAGACTTTATGTTTTTCACACATATATTTTTCAGTTTCTTTTGGAACATAAGTTTTTGAAATTTTTATAGAAGCTTTTTTAGCTGTTGAAGCCTCAGTTTTCTTTGGCTTACTTGCAACTTTAGTTTTTGGTTTAGAAACTTTTTTCTTTGCTTTAGTAGTTTTAGGCATTACTTAATTTTGAATTGCCGGAGTATATTCAGCAAAATAGGGGTGTCAAGCAAGCTGAATTGTTATAAATATTTACATAATGACCAATAATAACAAAAATATAGATAATCTTTTTTATATTTTTGTTACATCCCATCTAATTTTTTGGACTTTGATTCCAACTATTACAAATCACAATTTACCCTTAGATACAATTGAAGCTTTAGCTTGGGGGAGCAATCTAGATTGGGGTTTCAATAAGCACCCACCTATGAGTGCTTTTTTTCCAGAAGTATTTTTTCAAATTTTTGGTTCACAGGATTGGAGTTATTATTTACTAAGCCAAATTTTTGTAATTTTTTCATTTTATTATGTATTCAAACTTTCAAATGAAATACTTAAGAATAAATTTCTTGGTTTAATTTCAGTTTTATTAATTGAAACAATTTATTTTTATAATTTTACTACACCTGAGTTTAACGTGAATGTATGTCAGTTACCTTTTTGGTCATTAACAGCATATTATTCTTGGAAAATTTATAATGCTAAAAATATTAAATTTTGGGACTGTTTTTTAATAGGTTTGTTTGGTGCGTTAGGATTTTTATCAAAATATTTATTCGTTTACTTATTGGTTTCTATTGCTTTTTTATTTATTTATTTAATTATTAAAAAAGAAAGAAAGTTTGATTTTAAATATTTAATATCAATAGAAGTATTTATAGTTGCTTTAGTTCCTCACTTAATTTGGCTTAATAATAATGAATTCATTACAATTACTTATGGACTTGCAAGAACAGGTTTAGAGCAATCAAGTTTTATTGATCACATAAAATATCCATTAATATTTTTAGGAAAACAAATTGGTATATTAATCCCATTTATAATTTTGACTTTGTTATTGATCAAAAAACTTAAATATAAAATTAATTTCAAAGATAAAAATTTATTATTTTTGTTAGCAATAAATATATTACCAATTGCTCTGATGTTTTTAACTTCTTTGATTACAGGATCAAAAATTAGAACAATGTGGATGACACCATTCTATTTATTCTTTGGAACATTAATTGTTTATTTATTCCAATCTCAAATAAATTTAAAAAAAAAACTAAAACCTTTTATGGTTGGATTTTTGTTCTTTTTCTTTTTGTCACCTGTTCTATACGCTTATGTTTCGGCCTCAAAAGACGATAAGAGAACAGATTATCCAGGTAAAGAAATTGCGATGAAAACTCAATATGCTTGGGATCAACAGTTTGACTCAACTATTAATGTAGTGCTTGGAGATGAATGGAATGCAGGCAATTTATCTTATCATTTAAAATCTAGACCAGTTTGGGAAGGTATAGTTGAAAGAGAAAAACTAGATCAATTGAAAGATTATATGTGTCTTGATAGTATCTGTGTTGGATCAAGATAATCTATGAAATATGTCATTTTAGTACCTGTTTACAATGACCGAGAGTCTTTGAAGCTATTAATTGAAAATATTAATCATGAAATAAAAGATTTAAATTCTGAAATATCATTAGTGGTAATTAATGATGCTTCTTCACAACAAATCATTGATGAATATCCAAATATTGAAAATATTCACTCAATTGAAATCATCAACATGAAAGAAAACAGAGGTCATGCAAGATGTATTGCTTCTGGCTTAAAATATATCTATGAAAAAAAGGAATTTGATTATGTCATTCCTATGGATGGTGATGGTGAAGATAGACCTGAAGAAATTAAAAATTTTATTGAATTATCAAAAGAAGCTGGAGACAGATCTATAATAGGTGAAAGGGTAAAAAGATCAGAAAGTATGTTCTTTAAGTTATGCTACCAATTTCACAAATTTTTAACTTTAGCATTTACTGGACAATCAATTAAATTTGGTAATTTTACATGTCTTTCAAAAGCAACTGTAAAAAAAATGTTAGATGAAAAATCTACTTGGAATAGTTTTTCTGGATCATTAAAAAAAATAGAAAAAGATTTAATTTCTTCTCCATCAATTAGAGGAAAAAGATATTTTGGTCCATCTCAAATGAGTTTCTTTAAACTATTAAAACACTCTCTTTCAATAATAAGTGTTTTTAGAAAAACAGTTTTAATTCGTTCAGCTTTATTCATAGTTTTTTATATTTTGTTAATCAAAAGTAATGCATCAATTGTAACTTCATTACCTTTAGTTTTGTTATTAATAATGATTTATTCAATTTCTAGTTTAGCTTTAAGAGAAAATATTGAAGAATTTAATAATTCCTTAACAAACATACACGATATTGATAAAATAAAGTAATTTATTTATATTTTTGATAATGAAAAACTTTTTTAGAAAAGTTGCTTTTGGAATTGGTCCAAATGAAGAAGTACCTTCAGACCCACTTAATTGGGCTCTAAATCAACTAGATGATGTCCCAGACTTAGCGTGGAAAGGTAGAATTCATTCTGAAAAAGAAATGAGAGAAATATACTCACGTGAATGGCGTGTTGAGGAGATGAAACTTAGAAAAAAATTTAAGGATAACAAAAATCTTTATAAAGCTAATAAAAATTTATTAAGACACAAAACAGGACAAAGATTTTGGGAGTCACTTGAAATAAGTATTAGGCATACCGAGGCATTACAAAGTCAATCTCCTGTGCTTGCAAAATTATGGTTTTTTTGGGCAAATCATTTTGCAATTGTTGATAAAGATTTTTTACCAAACTATCATACAGGACCTTACCACAGAGAAAGCATCAGGTTGAACTTAAATCAATCTTTTGAAAAGTTAGTTTATGATGCAACAACATCCTGGGCAATGATAAGAAATCTAGATAATAGTGATAATGAAGGTCCAAAAAGTAAATCAGGAAAAGAAGAATGGAGAAGAAAAAAAAAGAAACCAGCAACAATTAATGAAAATCATGCAAGAGAATTATTAGAACTTCATACTGTTTCACCAGCAGCTGGTTATACTCAAGAAGACATAACACAATTAGCCTACATCATGACTGGCTGGAGACTTGGTTGGAGTAAATCAACTGATGATACTAAAAAAGTTGAATTTGCAAGTGATGTTCATCAACCTGGAAAAAAAACTGTATTTGGAAAAAAATATAAAAGTGGAAGAAAAGGTTTAGCCGCTGTGATCAAAGATTTAGTTCATCATCCAAACTGTAGAGATTTTATTGCTACAAAATTATGTAGACATTTAATTACTGATGAACCTACCGAGGAAATGAAAAAACCAATCATTAAAGCTTTTAAAGACTCTGATGGTTTTTTACCTGAAATTCATAAAGCAGCGATCAAAGTGGCATTTGAATATAATGATGAATACAAAAAATTTCAAAATCCAGAAAATTGGTTTATTCAAATGTCTAAATTGTCAGATTTTAAATGGCCACCATCACCAAAACTTATGGATACATACGAATTAGGTAATAAACCTTTGGGCATATATAGAAAGCCAGAGTGGAAACTTAATGATTTAGGACACAATCCTTTTAGAGCAGCACAACCAAATGGATTTTCTGATTTGGCGATTGATTGGATATCTCCAGAACTTTTAATTAGGAGATTAGTATATGCAAAAGATACTTATGAGTTAACAAGATCTGAAAATAATAATTTAGAGTTTTATGAAAAAATAGTTAACAAAAATTTTGATAACCCTGAAAAAATATTAAAATACCTTGAAAAAACTAATAAACTTTATGAAAAACAGATATTGTTATTTAACCATCCGGAGTTTTTAAGAGCATGAAAATAAATAGGAGAGATTTTTTAAAAACCACAGCAATGACATCTTTGTATTTTGCTGGGTTCGGACTACCAACTTTCGCTAGTCAAAATAAGAAAAATTTGGTTGTCATCATGTTACAAGGTGGAATGGATGGGCTTTGTGCTGTTCCTGTAAAAGATGATAAAAATTTTCAAAAATTAAGAAGTAAAATAAATTTAGATAAGACTTTAGATTTAACCTCTGATTTTGATTTACATCCAGCATTAGAAAATTTTAAATCTTTGTGGGATCAAAATAATGCATCTGTGTTTCATGCAACTAGCATTCCTTATAAGGAAAGATCTCACTTTGAAGGCCAAAACTTAATGATGACGGGTGGAAGAGTGCCATATAAACACAAAACAGGCTGGCTCGGAAGAGGGATGAAGCTTGCAGGCTTAACAGGAAATGGTTTAGCACTTTCGCTTCCAATGCCACTACTGATAAGAGGTGTCCCACTGAATGATAACTATTATCCAATTAAGTCCTCTTTGCCTAATAAAGGACTTTTAAATATTATTGAGGGAGAGTTTGAACAATATTCAGAGAGTGATTTGAGTGCAACATTATCTATGGTTAAAAAAAGAAAATTTAATTCTTATGCTGGAAATAATAATAGTTCTTTAGCAAGAGAGGCAGGTCAACAACTTTCCGATCCTAATGGACCTAGAGTTGCAGTCTTTCAAGTTGAAGAGTTTGATACGCATGCTGCTCAAGGAGGAGTTCATGGAACTCACGCAGATTGTTTAAGGGAGTATGATCAAATATTAAGGGGATTAAAAGCTTCTATGGGATCCGCTTTTAAAGATACTTTAATATTAACTCTCACTGAATTTGGAAGAACTATTAAGCAAAATGGTGGAAATGGAACAGAGCATGGCTATGGAACAGCAGTTTTAATGGCAGGAGGTTTGATTAAAAAATCAGAAGTTCATGCAGATTGGCCAGGTTTAAAGAAAAAAGAATTATTTCAAGGTAGAGATTTAAATGCAACAGTAGATGCAAGATCTATATATGCTTCTGCCATGTCAACAGTGTTTGATGTTGAATTTGAAAGAATTCAAAAAGACGTTTTCTGGGGTGAAGATTTACAAAATTTATCGGATAAGCTTTTTAAAGCTTAATGAAAAAGTTACTAATTATATTTGTATTACTTTTTTTCCCAAATTTAAGTTTAGCTAATGATTTTAAATCAATAAAAAAGAAAGCGACAGTTAGTAATCCAAAAATAATTTTTCCAATTCAAACCAACAAGGGTGAGTGTTCAGAACCTGCATATCATGCCTTTGTTCAAAAAATTGATCCAATTGAAAAATTAGATGCTCCTACAGGATATGGTTTAGATGATAGATTTGATCAAGTTAGAAGCAACTTTGAGCAATACAGTATTCCTTGCAGTGGTGGTAATGTTCAATCATGCGAAATAGTAAAAAAAATTATTTTAAAATGGGCTAAAGCAGATGCTCCAAAAAGATTAAAATCAGGTGATTTATGGAACGATACGTTAACTATTAATTTACATATAAATAATCCAATGATGTCAGCTTATTCTTTTGCAAGACAATTAATTGAATTTACGTCTGAAGAAGAAAAATTAATTGAAGACTGGTTTACAAGAACTGTCAAAAGAGGAGAGCATTTAATGTATGGTGAGAAATACGGAGATAGTACAGGCGCAAGAGGAGTTCCAATGAGCGCCCATAATCATGCTATTACTTCTGCGATTTCTCATATGCAGTTAGGAATAATTTTGAATGATCATAAACTTTTTAGAAAAGCATTTAAAAATTTTGAGCACGCCATTAGGTATCAAAGAAAAAATGGAAGTTTACCTATAGAAGTTAGACGAGGTGGAAGAGCAATGTTCTATCAAGGAAGAGCTATGAATGCACTTACAGCAATTGCAATTATTGCTGAACATCAAGGATATAATATTTGGGAATATGATCATAAAGGCAAGGGAAAAAATTTTCATAATCTAGTAAAATTTTTTATAGATTTTACAGAAAATAATGAAATTGTTTTTAAGTATGCAAAAGAAATGAAAGCACCTGGTCCTGCAAAAGATTATAAAAATCAAGATTTAAAAATTAGGAGAAGTTCTAATTGGGGTTGGTTTTATGCTTATGCCACAAGATTTCCAAATCATGAAAATATAAAAAGAATTGAGCAGTGGGTCAAAAATCCAGAAGACCTAAACAAATATCAATTAGGTTTTGTAAGACATTATAATAATATTGGTAAAAGGATGTTTGGGGATGCTTCATGGACAGTTGTTGAGGCCAACTGTCATTTTTTAAAATAAAGATTTGATACTTATTTAAAAAACTTCAAAACTTATCCACAGCCTGTAATTTGAATTGAAATAGTATTTTATAAATAATAGCATTTTGATTTATGAGAATAGAAGAAGAGCTTAAGCTAGATTACTCTGATGTCTTATTTAGACCTAAGAGAAGTACTTTAAAAAGTAGAAAAGACGTCAATCTACTTAGAACTTATAGATTTAAATATAGTAAAAACGAGTGGTCAGGCATTCCTATTATGGCAGCCAACATGGATGGTGTTGGTGAATTAAGTATAGCTGAAAAATTAAATGATCATCAAATGATTACCTGTTTAACAAAACAACATGATGTAAAAAAAATAAAACAAAACAAAAATATTAAAAAAATCTATCCTAATATCGCACTTAGTGTTGGTATTAAAAAAGAAGATTTTCAAAACTTAGATAAGGTTTTGAAAGAATTTAGTTTTTTCAAATTCATTTGCATTGATGTTGCAAATGGTTACTCAGAGCATTTTACAAATTTTATTAAATCAGTGAGAGAAAAATACCCAACAAAAACTATTATTGCTGGAAATGTTGTTACCGCAGACATGACACAAGAATTAGTCCTAAGTGGTGCAGATATTGTTAAAGTTGGAATAGGACCCGGAAGTGTTTGTACAACAAGAATTCAAACTGGAGTAGGGTATCCACAATTAAGTGCAGTTATAGAATGTGCAGATGCAGCTCATGGACTTGGCGCGCATGTTATTGCTGATGGAGGATGCACATGTCCAGGTGATGTTGCAAAAGGTTTTGGAGGTGGCGCAGACTTTGTAATGTTAGGTGGAATGTTGGCAGGTCATGATGAGGGAAAAGGAAAAATAGTAAAAGTAAATGGCTCTAAATATATTGAATTTTATGGATCAAGCTCAGAAGTTGCCAATAAAAAACATTATGGTGGTTTAGCAGATTATAGAAGTAGTGAAGGAAGAAAAGTTAGAGTTAAATATAGAGGCAAAATAAACGATACAGTTTTAAATATTCTTGGTGGTGTTAGAAGTAGCTGTACTTATGTAGGAGCACCATCATTAAAACAATTAAGTAAATGTACTACTTTTGTAAGAGTATCTAGTCAATTTAATGATACTTTTGTGAAGTAATATTATTTTATTATGAAAAAAATTATAATTATTATTTTTAGCTTTGTATTTTTGTCCAACAATGTTGTTGCAAATGATAAATATCTTAACGAGTTTAATAAGTGGTTATTAGACAACGGTCATACTCAGTATGTAAATATTGAACAAAAAGAAGGATGCAAAAAATTAATTCAAAAACATGGTTTAAAATTACCAAAGGTCGGTCTTGTTGATGAACCAAAGGTTAAAACTAACGAGTGGTTCTGGCTTGAATGTCATAAACCTCAAATTATAAATAATCTAAAAATCAAATTTTTTAAAAAAAAAGATGGTAAAATTCGTGACTCAATTCCGTGGAATGCAAAAAAAATTAGTGATGATACTTTATTATATTATGGATTTGTAAGAAGTAAAAAAGCAGATTTGATGGGCGGAAAATGGTTAACGGAAGCTTCATCAAAACCATATGAATTTGAACTCGATTTACGTGAAGACAAAAAGGTAGATAAAGAATTAAAGAAATCAGCTTTAATGAGCTATCTATTATTTGAAAATGGTAAAATAACCGTAGACAAGAAAAGTCCTGAAGATCGATTTGGTATTCTTTTACATGAAGAGGCTAAACTTTTTTCATCATCAGTCGGCAAAACAATTGTATCGTATGTTTTAGGAAATGCAGTCTGCGAAGGGTATATTGATGGAGTAAATTCTAAAATCGATGATTGGCCACTAATAAAAAATACACTTTATGATGGTCAAAAAATAATTGATGTAATTAATATGTCTGCTGGAGATCAAGAATATATAAATGTTAATGAGAGAGTTAAAAAAACTGGAAACACAGCAGGCAATTATACAATTAAATATCTTATGGAAGAAGTTTTTAAAAATTCTACAAAAAAGAAACAAAAATGGAATTATAGTGGATTACCTCCACATTTGATAAATAACTATATATGGTTCAAGTCTAATGGAGATTATCAAAAAATATTAGATAAAACTTTTAAAGAAAAAGCTAAAATTAAACATAGTGTTCAATTTAGAACGAAGAAGTATGAAAAAAATTATGAAGATAGAATTGCAACTTATGAAGATGGAATATTGGATAGTCATTTTTGGGCTACAAGATATGATTATTTAAGAATTGCAAAAGCAATGTTGGATGATTGGCAAAATGATACTTGTGTTGGGAAATATCTTAAAACAGTTTTTAATAATAGAGTGAATAAAAATTACCAAGGAACTGTAGACAATAATAGTAATTGGTTCAATCCTAAACAATATGCAGGCTTTTTTCACACTGGATATACAGGAATGAAAGACAGAGCTGTAATGGGAATGGATGGAAATGGTGGTCAATCAATAATGATTGATTTTGATCGTGGACGGATAATTGTAATAAATGCTATTCATAATAATTATAATTGGAAAAAACTGGCACATTCTGTAATTAAAAAAGGTAAATGAAGAAAATAGCAATAATACTATTTTCATTTTTATTTTTAACAAATATCGCAAATTCTGAATCTAGATTTGGAGAGTTAACTGAAATACGCGATGAAAAAATGCGAGGTAAGGATGGTCAGTGGGTCAGACCTCATCCGGGACCTTTTATTTGGAATCATATTGAAAGCAAAAAAGGAAAATTCTTTTGGGAAGATGTGGATCAGTATGTTGTTTATGCACAAGAGCATGATCAAACAATATTAGCAACGATTTGGCCTCACACAAATTGGGATCAAAAATCTTGTAAAAGAAAAAAGGCAAGAAGTCCTTTTGGAAAACATTTTACAAAATATTTAAGTAAACCTTGCTCGATGGATGATTATAAAAATTTTCTAATAAAATTAGTCGATCGTTATGATGGCGATGGTTTAAATGATATGCCTGGATTAACTGAACCAATTAAATATTGGGATGTAATGAATGAGCCAGAGTTTAATATGTTTTTTAAGGGGAGCGAGGAAGACTTTGTTGAAATTTTTAATTTTTCCTCAAAAATAATTAAAGAAAAGCAACCTGATGCAGTAATTGTTATGGCTGGAGCAGCTGGAATGTTTCCAGAAAATAAAAAGTATTGGAAATCAGCTTTGCCAAAAATTAAAGATCATTTTGATATCGCAAACATTCATCACATAAGCGGTCCAGATGGTCAGTGCGATAAGCAGCTTTGGGTAGATGAATTTGCTGATTTATTAAAAAGTGTAAATATTGATAAACCCATTTGGCTTACAGAAGCAATGACATGTGGTGATCCAATAAAAGCATATGTAAGTGCTTTTTTAAATGGAGCTGAATTAATTATTGATGTTGGCGTGAATGCACCAGGAAAAAAAATGAGCAAGAAGAGTAGAAAAAAATTAAATGAATTTATAGCTGAATATGATGGATTCACCTCAATTAAAAGTATTTCTGAAAAAAAAGTAGAGTTTACATATAAAGATGGGTCCTCAAAAACTTTAGAGTTTTAAAAAATATAGAGTAGTAATTCGACTCTAGTTTCAGGATTTGGTAATCTCGAATTATGAAAAAACTTTTAGGGATTGTGGTTCTAAGCTTATTGCTTTACAATGCAGCATTTTCTAAAGAAAAACATGACTCGTTGAAAAAAAACGTTGGTATTAAAAGTAAGGATACGACAATAAAAGGTTGGAAATTTAGCTCATCCAATAAATTAAAAGAACTAATTAAAGAGGGTAAAATTCAATATGTTTACAGAGTATCTTATAAAAAAAATGGTGAACCAGTTAGACATGGTGACACTTCTCAAAGATTTGAATTAAGATCTGATTGTACAGATAAGGATGGTTCTGATTGTGCAAAAGCTGCTGAGTCAGTGATAAGATCAGAAGTTTTTCTAAATGATGATTTTCAAATGAAAAATAAATCCGAATATTGGATTGCTTGGTCAGTTTATATTCCTAAAGATTATGTACTTTATCATAAAAAGACAGGTATGGGGCAGTTTCACTCCAACCAAGGTCCAATGCCTTCATTATGGGAGTTTAAATTATTTAATGATGATAAATCTAGTGGTTATCAATTATATAATTCTGTAACAGGTGGAACTGTAAAAAGTTTTAATGCTTGTGGGGGTAGCAGTGTAGTTATAGAAAAAATGGCTGGGGATGCTAAATTCCATTGGTGTGAAACTAAATATTATAAATATAATTTAATGTCACTTAAGGAGTTTTATTCTTACAGAGGTAAATGGTTAGATTTTATTGTTAACGTAAAATGGGATCAAAAAACGATTGAAGAAGGTGGAAAAGGATTTTTTAAACTTTGGATTAACGGAGAACAAAAAGTTAATTACTCTGGTCAAACTATGCATAAAGCAAGACAATATGGCAGCAAATATAAAGTAACATTTCAATACGGTCTTTATAATGAAAGAGCTCCAGGATCTGGATATACCGATGCAGATATTTCAAATCCAATAGTTGTTTATTATGATGAATTGTGGAGAGTAAAATCTTGTAAAAAACTAAAATTAGAAAGACTTGGTTATTCTTGTGATACTCTTGGACAAGATGGAAAAACTGAACCTGACATTATTTCAGAAAAAGATTTAAATATGCCATCCAATGATTCAGAAAATAATGTAGAGTTTATCGTTGTAGTTAAAAATAAAGATGATCCAAAATACCTTTATAAAGTTAGAGGGAAAAGCAAAGTAGAAGTAGAGAAAAAAGCGTTAATGAAATGTAAGCAAACGTATCCTGATCTCTCAGGATCAGGAGATACAGGTTGCTATGTGCATTATTTAAGCCAAGTTGCTTTTGGGCAATGATTATGAAAAAAATAATAATTATTCTGTTTGTATTAGTTTTTTCAAATAATGTTTTTGCCAAAGACAAACCTCAAGCAGGAATTTTTATTGAAAATTATGGTGGTATGACTGTTTTTGGACAGTCTAGACCTGGGATAACAAAGCAAAGATATTATTTCGGTCACAGATGGAACTACCACGACTTTAATAATGATGGAGTAAAAGATTTTTTATACTCAGGGACAATGCGTCCGACTAATATTAAGACAAGTGGCAAAACTACAGCAGGAGCATGTGGTGGTAAGAAATGTGAAGGGGATATGCCAGGACCGACACTTTATTTGGGTCAAAAGGATGGGTCTTTCATTGATAATTCAAAACTTATAATTGATAACAGAAATCCTTCTGGTCAAAGTTTATCTCGTCAGCAACTGATAGCTGATTTTAACAATGATGGAATATTAGATTTTTATTTAGCAGATCATGGAATTGGTGGTGGAAATTATGATGGTTTTAGAGATAGTTATTTCTTAAGTCAAAAAAATGGAACTTGGTTAGAAAGTTCATCGACTCATTTATCTAAAAAGAAGTTTAAAATTTTTGATCATGGTGGAGCTGTAGGTGATATCGATAATGATGGAGATATAGATATTGTTTTAACAGATTTAAAAGGGGTTTTGCAGTGTTTGTACAATGATGGCACTGGTAAAATGAAGATAAAAAAATGTGGATCTATCAATGCATTTGGAATTGAACTTGGTGATTTTGATAATGATGGAGATTTAGATATTGTTCATGGAGCTCATGAGTATGAGGGAACATTAACAGGTATAGCATTGAATAACGGCAAAGGTAAATTTAAAAAGAAAATTAAACTACCTGTCCCTGAAGGAAACTGGGGCACAGTACCAGAAGTTTCTTTTTGGGATTTAGATAAGGATGGTGACTTAGATATTGTCGTATCTAGAGCGGGGGAATTGTATGTTGGTACTGGAGTTCAGGTTATAGAAAATTTAGGTGAAAATAAATTTAATTCTAAATTTTACATTTTAGTAAATCCACCAAAAGACTATGTGCCAAAACATGAGGGAAATGAATGGAATAGTTTTGTTGATCAAATAAGATTTTCAGATCTTGATAATGATAATTTAACTGACATTGTTTTAGTTCGTCCAGGTAGTCTTAAATTAAAAGCGGGTTCAATACTAAAAAATGAAGGTGGAATGAATTTTAAACACATCAAATACAAAGAAGCAGGTAATCCGATCAAAATTGTTGATGATAAAATGTATAAAGATGATCCAAGTACTTTTTTTGATAATTTTGAGATTGCTCGTGGGAAATCTAAACCAACTGATTCCTCAAAAAAATTTAAAAAGTTTATCAAAGATAAAAAACTAGAAAATTTTGATTTAAATGGATTTGAAAATATTGATAGACCAATATTCTTGAAAAGATCAGGAGCATCTTTAGTAGCTTATAAATATATAAAACATGGAGATGATTGGATTGATTACGATATTTTAGTTGAATGGGATGGGCTTAAATTCCCAATAAGCATGTGTTTAGAATATTATTCTCGATTTAATTTTCCCGCAAATAGAGCCAGTTTAGTGGATAGATATAAATTTGGAGGTCTGGACGAAACTTCAATTCCTAGCTTTCAAGAATGCAGGGGAGAAAATGGATATATTGCTGGTTGGGATATTACTGAGCCCAAAATTATAGAAATAGGAATAGATACCTTGCTTAAAGATTTAAATTTTGAAGCAAGACCGATTTTAGCAAACATTCCTCAGTTAAGTGATGATCAAAAGAGAGAGCTTTTAACCAATCTAGATAAAAATATTAATTAAATGAAAAGAGTATTTTTTACTTTAATTGTATTAATTTTAACCAATACTAGTTATTCAAAAAATTTAAATAGCTATGATGATCTTGATTTAACCACAAAACCAAAAAAAGTTTTATCTAAAAGCAAAACTAAAGCTATGTGGAATATTCATGAAACAGCAAAAGAATGTTTTGAGCATCCAGAGTTTGGAAAAGGTTTTGGTTATAAGTTGAAAAAACAGAAAGAAGATTACTTTAAAAATAAAAATTGGGTCTCTCCATTTTATAATTTTGCAGAGCAAGATAAACATAAAGTAAGTTTAAAAAGAGCGCCAAAACCTTTGGAGATAATTAAATTGAATGAAAGTTATGGTGAAGAAGTTTTAGAGGCTAATTCTGCTACTGATTACTTTCAAGAAGCAGCATACATAGGAAGAGTTGGAAATTCTGATGAAAATATTGATAAAATAAAATCAGTAATATTAGATTGGGCTAAAAAAGATGCTTTAAGGAAAGGCATCAATGTTTCGTGGGGTAATAAACCAGTAGATTGGCAAATGATGGTTTTAATAAACTCAATCTTAACAACAACAGCTGTAATTGCAGATACTTTTGATGCTGAAGAGAGAAAAATATTAGGACCTTGGTTAAATAAGCTTGTTAGAAAAGTTGCAAAAAGTAGTTGGATGAATAGACAAGATAACAAAGCTTATCTAACTTCATATATAACTTTAATTTGGGGATTGATGACTGATGACTTAAAAGCAGTTCAGCACTCTATTGATGTTGTTAAATTAGCGATCCATGACATGAGACCTGATGGAAGTTTTCCAATTGATACCCAGAGAAGTGGTATGGGTCTAAAATATAATTCTGATAGCTATGGATATCTATTAATGATGGCATCCCTATTAAAAGATGCAACAGGTAAAGATTTATTTAATTATGAAGTTGATGGCAGAAGTTTACACAATGGAGCAGATTTTATAATTCAAGGGATAATGGATCCATCAAAAACAAATCAAAAATATGCAATCTCATGTCCAGGAGGAGGCGATCGATGGGGTTCTATTGAAAAACCCTCAAAAAGTTTTATAAAATCCTCAACTTATTTGATGGTTTATGTAAGTAAATTTCCAGATTATAAAAATTCTGATATAGTGATCAAAAAATACAGTGATACTTATAAGAATGAATACTTACCAAAAATTAAATCAGAACCTTCTAGGGTATTCACATTACATCCAATGTTAATTTCTAAATAAAATGAAAAAAATTATAATCATTCTTCTATCTCTCTTGTTAATTCCATCATATTCGTACGCTGGTAAATGGCATACAAATATGAAAAAGCAGGAGAAGAAAGATTTTGCGAATTATGTCCTTAGAAATCAATCTAAAAATAAAATGGTTTTTAATCTTAGAAATGTTCCTAACAGACCTGGACTATATAAGTTTTTTGATAATCTTGAAGACCGTATGGGAGTTGCAGAAAAAGGAATTGAATTCAATTTAAGCTACACTGATGTAGGTGATAAATTAGATTGGAGTAGATGGAGCAGACCAGGTTTTGCTCAGAGATTTCAAATTATGGAACCATTGAAATACACAACTAAAAAAGGAAAAACAAAATGGTATCGAGTTGGCTATTTTATTCCTAAAAATTTTAATACATCAAAGCATAATATCTCTTTATTTGATTTTAAAATGATTTATGGTAAAGGAGAAAAGGCAGTAGGACCATCATTCAACATAAATAATAATAGTATTCTATGGATGTGGAATGACACAAATTATAAAGTGGCACCAAATGAGGGCGGAGAACAATATTACTTTGACAGTTATGGAATTCATCTTGATGATAGATTTTCTCCTTTAAGAGGTAAATGGGTAAACCTACTAATTAATGCAAAATGGGCTAAAGATGGGTTTTTACATTTATGGATTGATGGAAAATTAAGATCTAGTTACTTTGGAGATGTTTTAGGAGGAGCTTCAAGAGTAAGGTTTAAATTCGGTCCTTATAGAAATTATATGACAGATGCAACTGATCAAGGTTTAGAAGTTAAAAATGCTGTCATTCGTTACTCTAATGTTGGAAAAGCAGATAAATGTGATGATTTATGGAGTGGATGTGATGAAATTATTAGTCAACTAACTAACAACTCTCAAGTTCATGGAGCAATATCTGTTAATTTTTGTATTCCGTCTGGTGACGGTGATAAACCAGCAACTTGTGAAAATCTTGGCTATCCACAAAATCCTAGACCCTTTTAATTAAGCTCTAATCGTTGGTAAACAATAAAAATCAGCAGTATCTATTTTAGAAGAATACTGTCTTCTCATATTCCATTTTTTATTAACACCAGCACTTGCAACACTTAAGGTAGATCTTCCATATCGGTGATTAGTATTATCAATAGATCTCATTAAGCTATTTATTTTTTCATCTTTTTCAGAAGTGAATAAATTTGTTTTATCACTTGCATTCGATAATCCTGTTAGCATTACACCTGCTTTTTGATAGCGATAACCATTTTTAAATATACTCTCAAGAATTGAAACTGCAGTTTTAACAGTTTCAATACTGTTGTTTGTTGCAATAGGAAAATCAACTGTCTTTGCATTTGAATAATAACCAAAGTTTCTATGAAAAGGACTGGTTCTGACAAATACCGTAATTGCTTTTGCAACTAAAGATTCTGATCTAATTTTTTCAGATGCATTTAAACAATAGTTTGCAACTGCTTCTTTTAATTCTTGGAACGTTTCAATTCTTTTTCCAAATGATCTTGAAACTACACAACTCTTTCTTTTGGTAGTAGTTGTTTCTAAATCAATACAAGGAATCCCTCTAAGCTCCATTGCTGTTCTTGAACTTAAAACATTGGAACTTTTCTTTATCCATGTATTAGATTTATTCTTAAGTTGCTTCGCATTATAAATTCCATGCTTTTGATAAAATTTAGTAAGTTGTCGCCCAACACCCCAGACATCATTAATTTCAACTTTTTCTAAAATAGGATCTAAATTATCTATTCCAATTAAACTGGTAACACCTGATTGTTTTTTCTTTGCAATATGGTTTGCAACTTTACTTAATGTTTTTGTTTTTGCGATCCCTATACTCGTTGGAATACCAGTCCATTGTAAAACTGTTTCTCTAATTTCTTTTCCAACTTTTTCTACATCCTGATCTTTAAAGTTTGATAAATCTAAAAATGCTTCATCAATTGAATAAACTTCTATTTCAGAATTAAATCTTTTAAGAGTTCGCATCACTCTTCTTGATAAATCTCCATACAAAGAATAGTTTGATGAAAAAACATTTACATTATTCTTAACAATAATATCTTTTGCTTTAAAATAAGGTTCCCCCATTTTAATTCCTAAAGCTTTTGCTTCATTGGATCTTGAGATGATACAACCATCATTATTAGACAAAACAACAACAGGTTTTTTTCTTATTTTAGGATTGAATAATCTTTCACAAGAAACATAAAAAGAATTGCAATCAACGAGTGCTATTTTTTTAGTATACTGAGTGGATGACATAAGTAACTACTCCCCAAATAAAAACATCTTGTTCTTCATTAATTAAAATTCTGTCAGAAAATTCTTTAGAACCAGAAGTTAAAAATTTTTTATCTCGTTCTTGAACTAAAGTTTTAACTACAAGTTCGTCATGAACATTTGCAATCACTGTTGAAAAGTTTTTTGGTTTTAAACTTTTATCAACGACTAATAAATCTCCATCATTAATGCCAACATCGACCATCGATTTACCTTGAACTCTGATGATGAAAGTTGCTGGAACATTTCTTATTAAATGCATGTTCAGATCGATATCTTCTTCGATATAATCTGTTGCAGGAGAAGGAAAGCCAGCGCCTGCTTTATGTAGATAATAAGGGATTGTTAGTTTCATGTTCTTGTTTTGTTCTAGTTTATAGACTATTTATGGAATACACTCAATAGGTTGTATTTTGAGTCTGTAACTGAATCAAAAGTGAATCAAAACGTGAACATCCAATCCACATATTGTGGACTTGTGGATAACTTCAACCATAGATAGTTTAAGTTGGTTATTTAAATATATAAATTCTGAGTTTGATTATGAACGTTTTAGATTTTGTTATGGTTGGTTCTAATGATCATCAAAAATCAGGTGACTTTTATGATGCTGTTTTTAAACCTTTAAAATTAAAAAGAATTTTAAAAACAGAAAAGTATTTGGGTTACGCTCATTCAAGTGATCCAGATAAAGTTCAATTTTATGTAACACATCCTGTAAATGGTGAGCCTGCAACTTTTGGAAATGGAACGCAAATTACTTTGTTAGCTGACACTAAAGAAGCAGTGGATAAATTTTACGAAGTTGCGATTTCAAAAGGAGCGACAGATGAAGGTGGACCAGGCGTTAGAAAAGATGGAAATTATTATGCATACGTTCGTGATTTAGATGGAAATAAGATTGCAGCAAAAAGTATTTTAACTTAAATTAAGGAGATATATGAAACTAAGTTGTCATTGTGGATCTGTAGAAGCTGAAATTAATTCTACAGTTAATGAATTAGCAAAGATTGTCAGATGTAATTGTTCAATTTGTAAAAGAAAAAATGCAACAATGGGTATGGTTAAAAATGAAGATTTTAAACTTACAAAAGGTGAGGATAAAATAAAACTTTATCAATATCATACAAAAGTTGCCAAACATTATTTTTGTACAGAATGTGGAATTTACACTCATCATAATCCAAGAAGTGCACCAACTATGACTGGATTTAATTTAGGTTGCGTTGATGAAGTTAAAGTTGAAGATATAAAAGAGATAGCTCAATTTGATGGTCTCAACCATCCAATGGACCAAGAAAAATAAAAGTTCAATGCAATCTACTGCTGAGTGTTTTAAAAAAGTTAAAAGTGATTGTCTAAAGTTTATTAAATCACAAGAAACCTCAAAAGAAAAATTTAGCAATAAAGACAAGATGCTAAAATCTTTTCTGATTCCAGTGAGTTTTTGGATTGCAAAAAAAGCTAATAATAAAAAACCTTACTTTGTTGGTTTGGCAGGAGGACAAGGAACTGGTAAAACTACAATAAGTTCAATTATAAAAATAATTTTAGAAAAATATTTTAAATTAAAAGTATTTAAAATTTCTATTGATGATTTTTATAAAACTAGAAAAGAAAGATCTAGTTTATCTAATAAAGTCCATCCTATGTTGATGACAAGAGGAGTGCCAGGAACGCATGATGTAAAAATTATGTTGGATTTCTTTAAAAAATCAAAAAGTAAAAACTTTAAATCAATAAAGTTACCAAGTTTTAATAAGGCAGTTGATGACCGATCTCTTAAAAAAAATTGGTACAATATTAAAGAGCAGCCAGATGTAATTATATTTGAAGGTTGGTGTGTTGGTGCAAGAGCTGAAGTTAGCAAAACGCTTAAAAAACCAATTAATTCTCTTGAAAGAACTAAAGATCAAAAACTTATTTGGAGAAAATATGTAAATGAGCAACTTAAGACAAAATACAAAAAGCTATATTCTCAGTTAAATTGTCTGATTTATTTAAAAGCTAAAAATTTCAGCTTACTTCAGAAATGGAGACTTAAACAAGAGCATAAGTTATGGTTAAATACTAAAAATAAATCTAGTCATAAAATAATGAGTAAAGGTGATGTTATTAATTTTATGCAAACTTACCAAAGAATTACACAGAACATGTTTAAATTTGCTTCAAAATATTCTACAATTATCTTAAATTTAAATAGCAACCATCAAATTAAGACAATAAAATATAATAAATGAAAAAGTTTTTAATAATTATCTTTTGTTCAATTATTTTTCCATTAAGTGCATTTTCAGCAACTTTAAAGGAAGCACTTAAACAAACATTTGATAATAATCTTGAGCTTCAAGCAGAAAGAAAAAATTTAGAAATCCAGCAAGAAGTAATCAATATGTCTAGAAGCGATTTATTGCCTACTTTAACTCTTACAGGTAAAAAAAATTTTGAGGAAACGAATGAAATTACCACACAGGCTGGTGCAGATACATCAGTTGCAGATGTAGATACAGGATCAGCTTCAATTAAACTTGAACAAACATTACTTGATGGAAGCGGAAGAAAAACAGAATATGAAAAAAGTAAGTTAGGGTTAAATTTAACAGAAGCAAAATTAATACAAAAAGAACAAGAAATATTCTTAAGAGCGATAGAAGCATATACAGGATTAATCTTAGCTTATGAAAAATTAAATATTAATGAAGAAAACGTAAACTTACTACAAAGACAATTTGAATTAGATAATGCAAGATTAAGTAGGGGACAAATCACTGCATCAGATTTAGCACAATCACAATCTTCTCTTGCTGGAGCACAAGCAAGATATATTGAGGCTCAAAATAATATAGTAACTAGTAAATTAAATTATGAAAATGTAATTGGTACTATTGCTGAAGAAGCTAAATTGAAAAAAATATATAACGCAGAAGTAACAATCCCTAAAAATTTAAGTGAAGCTAAAAAAATATCTTTAGAGAAAAGTCCAGAGTTAATTATTGCTGAAATAGAATACGGTCAATCAGAACTAGATGTAAAAATTGCAAGATCTGATCTTTCGCCAACTGCAAAAATTTCATTAGAGAGAACTTATACTGATGATTTAAGTTCAACTTATGATGAAAGAGAAAAAGATGTCTTGCAAGCAACAGTTTCATGGCCTTTCCAATTTGGTGGAAAGAATAAATCTAACGTAACAAAAAATCTTCAAGCTAAGGGAATGAAAAGATTGCTATTAGAGAATGCTCAGAAAAATAATACACAATCAGTGACTTCTTCTTGGTCAACTTTACAATCTTCAAGAAGCTTTTTACAAGCTGTACAATCACAAGTTAAAGCTTCAGAAGTTGCAACTGAAGGAATTAGCTTTGAATATGAAAGTGGATCAGGAAGATCTACATTTGATGTTCTTCAATCTAGGTCAAACTTAATTAATGCTAAAATTAATCTTGCTGAAGCTGAAAGAAGCTATTTGTTAGCTCAATACAGAGTTTTAAAATCAGTAGGACTTTTAAATAGCGACTATTTAAATCTTAAGTAATTTAGTCATTTTTACTCAATAAAAACAAAAATCTTGCCAATGAGAACAAAATGTGTACATTTAAACCATGATTCGACTGTTAAAAAACGTAAAAAAAGAGGCAAAAAATGACGAAAAGTAACCTAAAAGTAGTTAAATCTACTAAAGATCAAGAAATGGATATTAAAGAAAAGAACAAAGCATTAGATGCTGCAATAGCTCAAATTACAGATAATTTTGGAAAAGGCTCTGTAATGAAGCTTGGCCAAAAGAGAGCTATGGATATTGAGTCTGTTTCAACAGGTTCTTTAAGTCTTGATTTAGCTTTAGGTATAGGCGGATTACCAAAAGGAAGAATTATTGAAGTTTATGGACCAGAATCATCTGGAAAAACAACATTAGCATTGCAAGTTGTTGCTGAAGCTCAAAAAGCAGGTGGAATTTGTGCATTCGTTGATGCAGAGCACGCTTTAGATCCAGTTTATGCAAAAAAATTAGGAGTAAACACTGAAGAACTTTTAATCTCACAGCCAGATGCTGGTGAACAAGCATTAGAAATTGCTGATACGCTAGTAAAATCAGGCTCTATTTCAGTTATTGTAATCGACTCTGTTGCAGCTTTAACGCCAAAAGCTGAGATCGAAGGTGAGATGGGAGATCATCATGTTGGTCTTCAATCAAGATTAATGAGTCAGGCTTTAAGAAAATTAACAAGCTCAATATCAAACACAAACACAATGATGATTTTCATCAACCAAATCAGAATGAAGATTGGAGTTATGTTTGGAAGTCCTGAAACTACATCAGGTGGTAATGCACTTAAGTTTTATTCATCTGTTAGAATGGATATTAGAAGAATAGGTGCAATCAAAGACAAAGATGAAATTATTGGTAACTCTACAAGAGTGAAGGTAGTTAAAAATAAAGTAGCTCCGCCATTTAAAGTAGTTGAATTTGATTTGATGTATGGAAGAGGAATTAGCAAGATGGGTGAATTAGTCGATCTTGGTTCCAAAGCAGATATTATTGAAAAATCAGGAGCATGGTATGCTTATAAAGGAGAGAAGATTGGTCAAGGTAGAGAGAATGCTAAGACTTATCTAGCTCAAAATCCTAAAGTTGCTGCAGAAATAGAAATGGCAATTAGGGAAAAAGCTGGTGTTATATCTAAAAAAATAGAAGGAAACCCGATAGATCCTGAAAAATTGGAAAAAGAAAAGAAAGTAGCTGAAAAAGAAGAAGAAGCAAAAGCTGAAGCTACTCCTCCATCTAAAAAGAATTAATAGGTCATCTTTATTAATAAAAGGCGCTTAATTTAAGCGCCTTTTTTCCCGTACTGCATCTAGACATAAAATAAAAAAGCTGTATTTTAAAAATATGGCAGACAAAACTCTCAACGAAATTAGAAATACTTTCCTAAAGTATTTTGAAAAGAATGATCATCAGATTGTGGAATCTAGTAATTTGGTTCCAAATAATGATCCAACATTGATGTTTGCTAATTCTGGAATGGTTCAATTTAAGAACGTGTTCACAGGGTTAGAAAAACGAGATTATGTAAGAGCAACTACTTCACAAAAATGTGTCAGAGCTGGTGGTAAGCATAATGATTTAGAAAACGTAGGTTACACACCTCGACATCATACTTTCTTTGAAATGTTGGGAAATTTTTCATTTGGAGATTACTTTAAAGAGCAAGCAATTGATTACGCATGGAATTTAATCACTAAAGATTTTGGAATAGATAAAAATAGACTTTATGTAACTGTATTCCATGAGGATGATGAAGCCTTCAATTTTTGGAAGAAAATAGCAGGTTTTAGCGATGATAGAATTATCAGAATAGCAACATCAGATAATTTTTGGTCAATGGGAGAAACAGGACCATGTGGACCATGTTCAGAAATCTTTTTTGATCATGGTGAACATTTACATGGTGGATTACCTGGCACTAAAGATGAAGATGGAGATAGATTTATTGAAATTTGGAACTTGGTCTTTATGCAATTTGAACAAGTTAAAAAAGATAAAAGAATAAATCTTCCAAAACCATCTGTTGATACTGGAATGGGGTTAGAAAGAATTGCTGCATTATTGCAAGGTACTCACGATAATTATGAGACAGATCATTTTAAAAAAATAATTAATTCTGCATCAGACATAATTAAAATTAAATCAGATAAATCTAATCTTTCGAGCTTTAGAGTTATTGCTGATCACTTAAGAGCAAGTTCATTTTTAATTGCTGAAGGAGTGTTGCCATCTAATGAAGGAAGGGGTTATGTACTTCGAAGAATTATGCGAAGAGGGATGAGACACTCTCATTTGTTAGGAGCTAAGGATCCAGTTTTTTCTAAATTGTTTGATACATTACTAAATGAAATGTCAGGAAATTATCCTGAACTAAAAAGAGCAGAGTCTTTAATTAAAGAAACTTTAAAAATGGAAGAAGAAAAATTTTTAGTTCTTTTAGATAGAGGAATTAAAATTTTAAATGATGAGATTTCTAAAATAGACAAAGTTTTACCAGGTGACATTGCCTTTAAACTTTATGAAACTTATGGTTTCCCAATTGATCTTACAGAGGATATTTTAAAATCAAAATCTTTAGAATTTGATAAAGAAAGATTTGGCGAGTTGATGAGAGAAAGTATAGAGCTTGCTAGAAAAAATTGGAAAGGATCCGGAGATAGTGCAGTTGAGCAAGTTTGGTATGGTGTAAAAGAAAAACACGGAGCTACAGAATTTTTAGGATATGAAAATGATCAAGCACAAGGAGTTATAAAATCACTTCTTAAAAATCACAAAGAGGTTGATACTTTAAATTCTGGAGATGAGGGCATCATTGTTGTTAACCAAACACCATTTTATGCTGAATCTGGAGGTCAAGTAGGGGATACAGGATTGATTTCTAAGGATGAGTTTGAATTTGAAGTAAATGATGTTCAAAAAAAATTGGGAGATCTATTTGTTCATTATGGAAAAGTGAAAAAAGGTTCAATAAAATTAGAGCAAGATGTTGAAATGAAAATCAATATTGAGAAAAGAAATGATACAAGAGCATATCATTCAGCAACTCATTTATTACACGAATCTTTAAGACGAGTTTTAGGTCCACACGTTACTCAAAAAGGTTCTCTTGTTGAGCCAGAAAGATTAAGATTTGATTTTAGTCATATGAAACCAATTTCAGATGATGAGATGGTAAAAATTGAAAGTCATGTAAATGATATGATTTCTAAACAATCTGATGTAACCACAAGAATTATGACACCTAAAGAGGCAGTTGATAATGGAGCTTTGGCTTTATTTGGTGAGAAATATGGAGATGAAGTGAGGGTATTATCAATGGGAGATGAAGGAGAAAAATACTTTTCAACTGAGTTATGTGGTGGAACCCATGTAAAAAATACTGGTGATATTGGTAAATTTAAAATTATTAGCCAATCTTCAATTGCTGCAGGAGTTAGAAGAGTAGAAGCTTTAAGAGATAAGCAATTAGAGGATTATCTTAAAAATAAAGAGAAAATGTTAAATTTGTCCTCTGAAAAAGATGATGAACAAATTAATGCATTGAGCAGGCAAATCTCTGATCTTGGTGGAAAACCTAGTTTAGATGAAAGTGATAAAAAAGTTTTAATCAAAAATTTAAATAAACAATTAGAAACTCTATCAGTTAATTCAATATTACAAGATCGATCCAAAAATAAAGTTAATGATCAAGATATCAATGGGGTGAAAGTAAGATTTCAAAATGTTGAAGATCTTCCACCTAAAGAATTAAGAAAACTTGTAGACAAAGGAAAAAAAGAATTGGGTGAAGGTATTGTAATAGTTTTTGCAAGCAAAGACGACAAAGTTGGCATTGCTGTAGGTGTAACTGAAAAATTAACTGAAAAATTTGATGCAGTAAAATTTGTTAAAGCAGGCTCAGAAGTAATTGGAGGTAAAGGTGGAGGTGGAAGAAAAGACTTTGCTCAAGCAGGTGGTCAAGACCAATCCAAAATCAATGATGCTTTTGAAAAAATAAAATCTTTAATTTAATTTCTTTTTAAGATTACCATCAATTTCATCTAAAAACTGATTAGTAGTTAAAAACTTACTGTTCGGTCCAACAAGAATTGCTAAATCTTTTGTCATAGATCCATTTTCAACACACTCAATACATACTGTTTCTAGTGTTTGAGCAAATTTAATTAACTCTTGGTTGTTATCTAATTTTCCTCTATGAGCCAATCCTCTTGTCCATGCAAATATAGACGCAATAGGATTTGTGGAAGTTTCCTTGCCTTGTTGATGCATTCTATAGTGTCTAGTAACAGTTCCATGAGCAGCTTCTGCTTCCATCACTTTTCCATCAGGAGTTAATAGAGTACTTGTCATTAATCCTAATGATCCATAACCTTGAGCCATGGTATCAGACTGGACATCGCCATCATAATTTTTACATGCCCAAATATATTTTCCACTCCATTTCATTGCACATGCAACCATGTCATCAATTAATCTATGTTCATAGGTTAATTTATGTTTTTCAAATTCTTCTTTGTATTCATTATCGAATACTTCTTGGAAAATATCTTTAAATCTTCCATCATATTGTTTTAAAATTGTATTTTTTGTCGACATGTACACAGGCCATTTTTTAATTAAGCCATAGCTAAAGCATGATCTTGCAAAGTCTTGAATAGATTTATCTAAATTATACATTGATAGTGCTACACCAGGACCAGTGAAATTAAATACCTCATATTTTATTTCATCTTTTCCATCTTCTGATGTCCACTTAACTTCCATTTTACCTTTTCCAGGCACTTTAAAATCTGTGGCCCTATATTGATCACCAAAAGCATGTCTTCCAATAATCACAGGATCTGTCCACGAAGGAACTAGCTTTGGAATATTTTTACAAATAATTGGTTCTCTGAATACCGTTCCTCCAATAATGTTTCTGATTGTTCCATTAGGAGATCTCCACATTTTTTTTAAATCAAATTCTTCTACTCTTGCTTCATCAGGAGTAATGGTTGCGCATTTAATTCCAACACCAATTTTTTTGATAGCATTTGCTGAGTCTATTGTGATCTGGTCATCTGTATTATCTCTGCTTTTCATTCCAAGATCGTAATATTCAATGCCAAGATCTATATATGGAAGAATTAATTTGTTTTTAATAAACTCCCAGATAATTCGAGTCATTTCATCGCCATCTAACTCGACAACTGGGTTATTTACCTTGATTTTACTCATTAAATTAAATTTATCTTATTAATTGAATTTGATTGGTTTATATACATATTAATCGAAAATTAGCAAATAGAAGAATATGTTTACCAAGATTTTTCCAAAAATACATACAGAGGGTTACAAGTTTATTGTAATCGCAGGCTTCATCACAATCATCTTACTGTTAGTAAATGGATTTTTAGGATTAATCGGATTGCTATTAACAATATGGGTTTATTATTTCTTTAGAGACCCTGAAAGAGTCATCATAAGAGACGATAATTATCTAGTAAGTCCAGCAGACGGAGAGGTAATTAAAGTTGAAGAGGTAGATGGACCAAAAGAATTAAATTTAGAAAACAAGAAATTTAAAAAGATTAGTATCTTCATGAACGTATTTGATTGTCATGTAAATAGAACTCCTTGTTCAGGACAAGTTGAAGATATTTTATACAAGCCAGGAAAATTTTTAAATGCCTCATTAGATAAAGCGAGCGAAGATAACGAGAGGAATTATTATAAGTTAAAAGATAATCATGGAAATGATATTGTCATAGTTCAAATAGCAGGTTTAGTTGCAAGAAGAATTGTTTGCGAAACAAATAAAGATCAAACATTAAATCAAGGTGATCGAATAGGAATGATAAGGTTTGGCAGTAGAGCAGATGTTTATTATGAAAATTATGAACCATTGGTTAAAATTGGTCAAACTGCTATTTCAGGGGAAACTCTATTAGCCAAAAGATAGATATGCAACAACCTAAAAAAAATTTTAAAATAGTTCCTGAAAAAAGGAGTGCTAGAGTAATTTTACCTAACATGCTGACACTTATAGGTGTTTGTATTGGTCTTACTTCTATAAGATTTGCACTGGATGGAAGATATGAATTTGCAATTATTGCAATAATTATTGCAGCAGTCATTGATGGACTAGATGGTAGAATAGCAAGACTAATCAAAGGTACTTCAAAAGTTGGGAAAGAATTAGACTCTTTGACTGATATGATAAGCTTTGGAGTCGCTCCTGCCTTTATAATGTATTTTTGGAAATTAAATGAACTTGGAAGATTTGGTTGGTTAGTTTGTTTAATTTATGTAATTTGTGTTGCATTAAGATTGGCACGTTTCAATGTAAATACAGGAGGTGAACCATCTTGGAGAGATAATTTTTTTGAGGGCGTCCCATCACCAGCTGGTGGAATTTTAGTATTAACACCACTGATATTTAGTATGTCTAGTATTGAATTATTTAAAATAGATTATGCGATTATTGTACCAATTTTCTTTATCGTCACCTCTTTTTTATTAATTAGTAAGTTTCCAAGTTATTCATTTAAAAAAATTGTAATACAAAGAAAAGCAACAATATTCTTGCTATTTGGTATAGTATTATTTTTTGGGCTTCTATTAATCTACCCATTTAATGTTATTTCAATAAGTGGAATTATTTACTTATCATTATTGCCAATTAGTTATTTCCATTATCAAAAACTTAGAAAAGAAAATGAAGATATTAATCAAACAGAAGATGATGATCTTGAAGACGTTCTTTAATGAAAAAAAATGTAATTATATCTTTAGCTGATTCAAAATATTATGAACTTTTGGACGAACTTGTTAATTCCATAAAACAATTCAAAGAAAGTGAAAATACTGCTATTTGCATTTTAGATGCAGGTTTAGCCGATGAACAAAAGGAAAAATTATCTTTAAAAGTAGACGAGATTAAATCTGCAGATTGGGATATTGAAGTTCCTGATTTTAAAGTAAAAGGAAGAGAATGGTTAAAAAGCCAGGTATCAAGAGCTTTTTTACCAAAATATTTTCCTGGTTATGAGAAATATTTGTGGATTGATGCAGATGCTTGGGTCAATTCCTGGGATGCAATAGAATTATACTTTAAAGGGTGTGAGAATAACAAACTTTCTATAGCAACATCAGCTGATAGAGCTTATGGAAGAGTTTTAAGAGCTGAATGGGTATTTGGAAGTTTTGCAAAAATCAAATCACAAAATTATAAACATGCGAAATCATCTGGATTTTCAGAAAAGATAGCAAGAACAGTTGCATTAAAACCTCATTTAAATATTGGAGTTTTTGCTTTAGAGGCAAATGCAAATCACTGGGAAGTCTGGCAAAAAAATTTGAGGATAGCTTTGAAGTCTGGAAAAATTTGGGGATCTGAACAAATTGCAATGAATATAACCATTTATAATGACGAGCTTCCTGTAGAGATATTACCTGCATACTGTAATTGGACTTTAATAGAAGCTTTAAGATTTGATAAGTCTACTAGTACTCTTGTTGAACCATACTTACCAAATCATCAAATAGGAATTGTACATTTTGCTGGAAAAAATAACGACCAGATAAGAAACAACAAAAATTTTATATCAAAAGTAAAAACTTTAGATGGTGATTTAATTGATTTAAAACTTAGGTTTAATAAATAATTGAAAAAAAATAAAATATCTAAAAATTGGGTCAATAAACAACGAAGAGATATTTACGTAAGGCAATCAAAAGTTGATGGATATAGAGCACGTTCTGCTTATAAATTAATTGAAATTGACGAAAAATATAAAATATTTAAAGGCGGATTAACCGTTATAGATATAGGTGCAGCTCCTGGTAGCTGGTCACAATATGCTGAAAAGACAGCTAAGAATGGAAAATTAATTTCAATTGACTTAAAAAAAATGGAACCCATTGGATCTAGTATCCAAATTCAAGGAGATTTTACTGAAGAAAATGTCCAAGAAGAAATAAAGAAGAATGCTATATCTAAAGTAGATGTTGTAATGTCAGATATGGCGGTAAATACAACGGGAATTAAGAATATAGATTCAATTCAAACAGGTGAACTATGTAAAGAAGCAATGGTATTTGCAAAAGATTTGTTAAGTGATAATGGTTATTTTATTTCTAAAATTTTTATGGGTGGAACTTTCAACGAAATAGTCGCAGAAGGTAAGAAATATTTTAAAGAAGTTAATGTTTTCAAACCTAAATCGAGTAGAAAAGATTCTAAAGAAAGTTTTATAATTTGTAAAAAACTTAGATAGAGACTTTAAAATTAAAAGGAATCGTATATAAAAGATCATGGTTCCTATAAAAGAAGCACTTACCTTTGATGATGTTACACTAGCCCCCAAGTACTCGGAGATATTGCCATCTGAAGTAAATACATCAGTCAATTTAACGAAAAATTTAAAACTTAAAATCCCACTTTTATCTTCAGCTATGGACACTGTCACAGAAAGCAATATGGCTATAGCAATTGGTAAAGCTGGAGGAATAGGGGTTATTCATAGAAATTTAGATATCAAAAAACAAATCTTAGAAATTAAAAAAGTTAAAAAACAAAAATTATTAGTTGGTGCAGCTGTTGGGGCATCAATTGCTGAATTTGATAGAGCAAAAGCAATTCTTAAAGAAGGTGTTGATTTAATCGTAGTAGACACTGCCCACGGCCATACCAAAAAAGTAGGAGAAATAGTTAAATTTATAAAAAAAATTAAAGGTAAAAATATTGCTTTATGTGCTGGAAATATTGCAACACCTGAAGCAGCAAAATTTTTAATTAAATTAGGAGTAGATATTATTAAAGTTGGGATTGGACCAGGATCAATTTGCACAACAAGATTAGTAGCAGGGATAGGTGTTCCACAGTTAAGTGCAATTTTATCTGTAAGAAATGGACTTAAAAATAAAAATGTAAAAATAATTTCTGATGGTGGAATAAAATATTCTGGTGATTTGGCAAAAGCTTTTGCAGCAGGTGCGGATGCAGTCATGATAGGCTCTTTATTTGCAGGTACAGATGAAACACCTGGTAAATTAATAAAGAAAAATGGAAAATTATTTAAAAGCTTTAGAGGGATGGGTTCTGTAGGAGCTATGAATAAAGGTTCAGCAGATAGGTATTTTCAAACTAAGCAAAAAGATACATCCAAGTATGTTCCAGAGGGAGTAGAGGGTTTTGTAAAATACAAAGGTGATGTTGGTAGTATTATATTTAAATTAATTGGTGGCCTTAAATCATCTATGGGTTATCTTGGTTCAAAAGAGATTGTGAAATTGAGAAATAAACCACAATTTGTTAAAATTACTAAAGCTGGATTTTATGAAAGTATGGTTCATAATGTAGACGTAATCAAAAATGATAGTAAATATTAATGAATAAAATTTTGAAATTTATTTCACTGGTTGTTTTAATTATTTCGTTTCAATCTAGTTCTTTTTCAAAGGAAAATTTTTTCAATGAAGCAATTCAATTATATGAAAAAGAAAAATATGAGGATGCGAGATTTTTATTTGAGAGAAATATTGTATTTAATCCAAAGGATGCAAATTCATATTTGTATTTAGCAAAAATTTATAATCATGAGGAAGATCAAAGAAAAGAAGAATATAATTTAGAAACTACTTTATTAATTGATCCTCAAAATGAAGAAGCTATTTTAATGCTAATGAAAATTGCACTTGAAAAATCTAATTACGATAAAGTTAAAGAATTATCTGAAACATTTGTTAAAGTATGTAAGTCATTATGTGATGAAAATAATGAAATTTTAGAGTCTTTAAAAAATCTAGAACCAAGTAATGAGTCTTGATAATAGCCTTAACAAAATCTTAATTGTAGATTTTGGTTCACAATTTACACAATTAATAGCAAGAAGAATTAGAGAACTTGGAGTTTTCTCTGATATTGTGAGTCATAAAAAAATTAAACTTAATCAAATTAATCAAAGCGTAAAAGGTATAATTTTATCAGGAGGTCCTCTGAATGTTTATCAAATTAATAAATATTCATTTGATAAAAAAATTTTGGAATTAAATATTCCTGTTCTTGGTATTTGTTTTGGCCATCAAATATTATCTAAACTTAATGGTGGAAGAGTTAAGCAATCAAAGCATCGTGAATTTGGTTTAGCAAATGTAATTAAAAAAAATAATAGTCTCTTAACTAATAATTTTTTTGGTACAAAAAAATCTAAAGTGGTCTGGATGAGCCATGCTGATCAAGTATCTAAATTACCTAAAAATTTTAAAGTAATTGCTTCAAGCTCAAATTCTAAATTTGCAATTGTAGAAAATAAAATTAAAAATTTTTATGGTGTTCAGTTTCACCCAGAGGTAACCCATACAGAGAACGGAAAAAAACTAATTAGTAATTTTATTTTTCTTATTTGTAAAATTAAGAGAAATTGGTCTTCAAAAGATCAAAAGGTACAATTAATTAAAGATGTAAGGTCTCAAGTTGGAGATAATAAAGTAATTTGTGCATTATCAGGTGGTGTAGATAGTAGTGTGGTTGCTCAATTATTGAATAAAGCTATAGGTAAAAAACTATATTGTATTTTTGTAAACACTGGATTGCTTAGAAAAAATGAAGAAGTTCAGGTTGTTCAAACTTTTAAAAAAAGATTAAAAATGAATTTAATCTATGTGAACGCAGAAAAGGAATTTTTAGGTAAATTAAAAAATGTATCTGATCCAGAGAGAAAAAGAAAAATAATAGGAAATTTATTCATCAAAATTTTTGAAAGGTATGCAAAGAAAATAAAAAATGTAAAATTTTTAGCACAAGGAACGTTATACCCAGATTTAATCGAAAGTAAGTCAGTTACAGGGAGTCAAACTTCTAAAATAAAGTCTCACCATAATGTAGGCGGTTTACCTAAAAAAATGAACTTAAAATTAGTAGAGCCATTAAAATTTCTATTTAAAGATGAAGTTAGAAAATTAGGATTAGAGTTAAATTTAAGTCATGAAATAATTTCACGACATCCATTTCCTGGCCCAGGTTTAGCAATCAGAATGCCTGGTGTTATAACAAATGAAAAAATCAAAATTTTAAAAGACGCAGATCATTATTTTATTCAGGCCTTAAGAGATCATGGGCTTTACCACAAAATTTGGCAAGCATATGCAGCATTACTTCCAGTAAAAACAGTTGGAGTTATGGGTGATAATCGAACATATGAATATTTATGTTTGCTAAGAGCAATTACCTCTGAAGATGGAATGACTGCAGATTTTTATGAGTTTAAAAAATCTTTTATGCAAACTATTTCCAACAAAATTGTCAATAGCATAAGAGGAATTAATAGAGTTGTGTATGATATTACTTCTAAGCCCCCAAGTACTATTGAATTAGAGTAATTTTAATTATAAAAACATCTTATGAAATATTTACATACAATGATCAGAATTAAAGACGTAGATGAATCTTTAAGATTTTTCTGTGAAGGTCTTGGGTTAAAAGAAACAAGAAGAATGGAGAATGAAAAAGGAAGATTCACTCTAATATTTCTTGCAGCTCCTAACGATGAAAAGGCAGAAATTGAGTTAACTTACAATTGGGATGGTGATGAACTGGGTGAAGGTTCTAGAAATTTTGGTCATCTTGCATACAGAGTAGATAATATTTATGAAACATGTCAAAGGCTAATGGACATGGGATACACTATAAATAGACCGCCAAGAGATGGTCATATGGCATTTGTTAGATCGCCTGATAAAATTTCAATAGAAATACTTCAAGAAGGAAATTTAGAGCCTAAAGAGCCATGGGCTTCAATGGAAAATACCGGCTCTTGGTAGGTCGATGAACAAAAAGATTTCAGATTTTATAAAGAAAAAAAATAAAACTAAATTAGTAACCTTAACTGCTTACTCTAAAAATACTGCTTCAGTTTTAGACAATTATTGTGATCTAATTTTAGTGGGAGATTCGCTTGGATCAGTTTTATATAATTATAAGTCTACTAGAGAAGTAACTTTGAATACAATGATCGAACATTCCAAGAGTGTTCGTATGGGTATAAAAAAAAGTTTAATGATTGTTGATATGCCTCACAATACTTATCGTAATTCTAAAGAAGCATTAAAAAATGCAAAATTAATAATGAAAAAAACTAAATGTGACGGAGTCAAATTAGAAGGTGGAAAGAAAATTATAAATACTATTAAAACTTTAGTTAAAAATAATATTCCTGTAATGGGCCACATAGGGGTTTTGCCTCAATCGGATAAAACATTTAAATTCAAAGGTAAGAAACAAAGTGAAAAAGAAAATATTATGAGAGATGCAAAGTTAGTTGAAGAAGCTGGCTCATTTTGCATGGTTTTAGAATGTGTTCAAACATCATTAGCAAAACAAGTAACTAAAAGTGTTAGTGTTCCAACAATTGGGATAGGAGCATCTAATAATTGTGATGGTCAGATTTTGGTATTAGATGATTTAATAGGTTTAAATCCAATTAAATTTAGATTTGTTAAGAAATATGCAAATATCAAGACAGAAATATCAAAAGCAGTTTCTAAATATGCAAATGAAGTTAAAAAGAGAAAATTTCCCTCAAAAAAATATTCTTTTAATTAAAAATATTTTTTAAATTCTTCGTTAATATTAAGTATTTCTAGATCTACCAAACCACCAATAATTAATTGTAGACCAACAACTAAAATAAATATTAAACCAATGTATGCTATCCAAATATGTTTTTGAATATAATTAGCCATATAAGTAGCTAATGCACCTGTAAGAACAACCGATAGGACAAGACCAAAAATCATATAGCCAAAATATCCTTGAGCTGCAGCAACAACTCCTATGACATTGTCAAAACTAATCATTAGATCAGCAAATAGTACTTTACCTATACTATTTATGTACGATGGTTGTTTTGTTTTTTTAATTGAAGGTTTTATATTTTTAATATCAACAAGGTCTTTTCTTAAATCATTAACTATCCAAACTAACAACAACCCACCTAAAATTTTTATAAAATAAAATTCAAATAAAAAAGTAGCAAAGATTGCAAAAAAGATTTTAAATACAAATGCTCCAATTACTCCCCATAAGATAATTTGCTTTCTATTTTTGGGTACAAAATTTGATGCAATAGAACCAACTATCACAGCATTATCTGCTGTTAAGATAATAGTGATAAAAATAATTTGGGTTAGAATTATGAGCTCTTCTATCAAGATGTCTAATTATTATTTCAATTTAAGAAGATTGCAATCAAAAGAATAAAAAAAGGCGGTCAAAAAATTTGACCGCCTGATAAATTAGTATTTAGATTTCTTAGTTCCTTCTATTATTTCTTTTAACTCGTTATATTCTTCACAGTTACAAGTCTTTAATACTTTAAGTCTTTCTTTAGCTAAATTCATTCTATTTGTAACAACATAAAGTTCACCAAGGTATTCGTTAATACCTTTATGATTTGGATCAATTTCTAAACCTAAAAGATAATATTTTTCTCCATTCTCAAAATCTCCAAGTTTTCTAGTTGTAAAACCGAGATAGTTTAAAGTATCTGCTTGAAGAGGCTTTTCTTTATTAGATTTGAGAAGAAGCTTTTGAGCTTTGGCATATCTTTTTTTAGCTTTTTCTAACTTACCTTTTTTTTCATATTTTTTTGCCCATTTAACTGATTCCACTGCTTTATCATAATCTGACTTTACTTTCTTAGGTGTTGAGTCTGAACCTGCAGACATTGCATTAGAAGCAAATAAAACAAATATCAAAGTAATAAATATTTTTTTAATCATTATAAAAATTTCTCCATTTGGCTTAAAGGTTTTAAGTTTAGTCCATTTTCAATTAAATTTTCTTTAATTGATCTTGCTGTTGCAAGCGAACTTTCATTATCTCCATGTATGCACACAGAGTCGATTTCACAAGGTATTTGTTTTCCGCTGTGACAATTCAGTGCCTGATTTTTTACCATACTCAATACATGTTTTTTAGCTTCTTCAGGATCAGTAATTAATGCATGTGGTTTTTTTCTAGAAACTAAATTTCCATCATCTTCATAAGTTCTATCTGCAAAAATTTCACAGGCAATATTCATATCTAATTTTTTAGCTGCTTGTTCCATTTTAGAGCCAGTAGGAACTAAATAAATTAAATCTTTACTTATTTCATTGATCGCTTTTGCTAATGTAGTTGCTAGATCAATATCTTCACACGCCATATTGTTTAATGCTCCATGCGGTTTTATATGAGTAACATTTTCTCCATGATCTTGAGCAATTTTTTGTAAAATTTCATATTGATCAATAATTAATTTTCTAACTTCTTCAGGTGCAAGGTTCATTCTTTGTCTTCCAAAGTTTTCAGGGTCATTGAATGATGGATGAGCACCAATACTTACACCATTTTTTTTTGATATTTGAACTACTTGGTTCATAGATTCTTCATCACCAGCATGGAATCCACATGCAACGTTAGCAGAATTTACTATATCGAGTAAATCTGGATCATATTTATTAGAATGGTGTTTTGATTTTTCACCTAAATCACAATTTATATTAATTTCCATAGTTCTAATTGTTGAAGTATAACATGCCATGATAAAAAATATATCAAATCTTGGTGACGCAGCTGTTTACTGCGATTTTGGTTTAGAGGTAAATAAATCAGTTAACTCTGAAGTAATAAAATATTTTAAAGCTTTAAAAAAAGAAAATATTGAAAGTATTAATAATCTTACTCCTTCTTATAATAAATTAATAGTTTCTTACGACCTTAGAAAAACAAACTTTAAAGAAGTTAAAAAATTGATTGAAAATTTAAATGTTAATGAAACTCAAGACAAAAATAGCACTAAAATAGAAATTCCAGTTTGTTGTGATGATCAATTTTCTCTTGATATAAAAAGATTAGAAGAAAAATTAAATATTAATCGAGATAAAATTTTAGAAAATTTTTTTAGTAAGGAATATTTTTGTTATATGACCGGATTTATTGCCGGTATGCCTTTTTTAGGTGATTTGGATGAAAATATGAGAGTACCAAGATTAGAAACACCAAGAGTAAAAGTCCCCAAAGGATCAGTTGCTTTAACTGAACAATTTGCAAACATTTATACGTTTGAAAGTCCTGGAGGATGGAACATACTTGGCAATACACCTGTAGATGTTTTTGATAATTCAAAAGAAGTTGAACCTAATTTAATAAATCCCGGCGACATAGTAGTTTTTAAACAAATAAATCTTGAAAAATATAATAGTTATAATGACAAATAATTTCGAAATTATAAGAGCTGGTGTAAACACAACCTTTCAAGATCAAGGAAGAAACAATTTATACCATATAGGAATTCCATTTAGTGGAGCAATGGATAATAGGAATTATAGTTTAGCTAATAAGCTGGCAGGTAATAAATTAAATTCACCAGTGATAGAATTTGCATATCAAGGACCACATTTAAAATATTCTGGAGATAAAATTAATATTGTAGTTACAGGTGATGTGGTTTTTAAAATTATTAAAAATGGTACAGAAATTGATGGTAATTGTTATGAGAGTTATCAAATCGAAAGTGGAGATGAAATCAATCTTATCTCAACAAATAAATCAGTTTATGGCTATTTAGCAGTTGGTGGAGAATTAGATTTAAAATTTCAATGGAATAGTTGCTCTATAAATACCAAGGCAAATATCGGATCAAATGATGGAAAAAAATTAGAGAACGGTCAAAAAATAAATATCTTAAATATTAATACAGAACAAAGTAAAAAAAAGACTAATTATATAAACTCTAAAGTTGAAAATATCAGAGTAATAAAAGGACCAAACTTTGATTATTTTTCAGAGGAAGGAAAAAAGATATTTTTTGAAAAAGAATTTTCTGTATCAAAACTCTCAGACAGAATGGGGATGCGTTTAGAAGGTCCAAACATTGAAAATATTATAAATACCAATATTAAATCAGAAGGTTTGTTAAAAGGGGTCATTCAGGTACCAGCAGACGGAAACCCAATTATTATGCTGTCAGACCATGGTACTATTGGAGGATATCCAAAAATTGGTGTGGTAGCCAGCGTTGATTATGATCGTTTAGTACAAATATCACCTGGTTCAAAAATTAAATTTAAAGAGATAAATTTATCTGATGCTGAAACTTTATTTAAATTATATGAGATGGATACTCAGAACTTACTCAATCAAATATAATGAATATTATTAGAAAACTTCCAGGGCCTTTTTTAATTTTCTTAGGTGCGTGTAGTCTCAGTTTTGGAGGCTTGATCGTTAAGTCATTTGAAGGAGCAACTCTTTGGCAAATATTATTTTGGAGAACAGTATTTTTCCTAATTGTAATTAGCTTGTACTTAGCTTTAACTTATAAAAAACAAGTATTTAGATCTTTTTATAATTTAGGATTTCCTGGTTTCTTTGGTGGATTTATTTTGTCACTTGGTTTTAGTGGTTATGTATTTGCGATGTATAACACAACAGTTGCTAATGCTAATTTTATTATTCAAACACAAACAATCTTCCTAGCAATATTTGGTTATTTTTTTTTAAAAGAAAAAATTTCAGCAATCACTCTTACTTCAATAATTCTTGCAATTTCAGGAATACTTCTAATGGTTGGGAGCTCTTTATCTCCAGGCCAAATGTCTGGAAATATTGCAGCTTTCATAATGCCAATATCATTTGCTACTTTAATTTTAGTTGTAAGAAAATATCCAACAGTCGATATGGTTCCTGCTCAATTTGTTGCAGGAGTTTTTGCTTTGTTAATCGGTTATCTAATGTCAGAAAAAATAATGATATCTCCTAATGATATTTTTTTAGGATTTTTAGCTGGGTTTTTACAATTAGGATTAGGTTTTATCTTTATTACTATCGGAGCTCAACGAACACCATCAGCAATGGTTGGAATCATAATGTTAACAGAAGCAGTACTAGGTCCTTTATGGGCATGGTTGTTTATAAATGAACAACCGCCTTTCATAGTAATAATTGGAGGATCAATAGTTATTTTTGCAGTTTTACTTCAATTTTACAATTTATATACCTCAGAAAAAAAAGCGATCTAATAACATTTGACATTAAACAGTATTTATTAGAGTATTTGTTAACGGGAGAGATCACAAACTTTGTGACACCGAAGGAGCAACCGCCCAGGAAACTCTCAGGTAAAAGGACCGTATTATATTAACTCTGGAAAGAGATTGAGTTCTCGCCGAAGGAGTAAAACTCTCAGGCAAAAATACAGATGGGTACGACAGAGTTAGTATGGGAAAAAAAACATCATTAAATAAACTTCATCAAGATAACCAAGCTAAATTTGTAGAATTTGCTGGATACGAAATGCCCATACAATACAGCAAAGGAATTGTTGAAGAGCATAAATTCACAAGATCAAATGCAGGAATTTTTGACGTGTCCCATATGGGCCAATTATTTATTCATGGTAAAGAAGATTTAACTACTGATCTTGAAAAAATTTTTCCACTTGATTTAAAAAATTTGAAACAAAATTGTTCTAAATATAGTTTTTTAATGAATGATAATGCAGGAATTCATGATGATTTGATAATCACTAAAATTGAAAAAGGGTATTTAATTATTTTAAATGCAGCCTGCAAAGAAAATGATTTTAAAATTTTATCAGATTTGCTTAAAGATAAATATGAAATGGTTCTTGATGATCAAAGAGCATTAATTGCAATTCAAGGTCCAAAGTCAGTTGAGATTTTAAACAATACAATAGAGGGTGTTGAAAAACTCAATTTTATGACAGGGAACTGGTTTGATTATAAAGATCAGAAAGTTTTTGTAACAAGGTCAGGTTACACAGGAGAGGATGGTTTTGAAGTATCTATAAATAATGATCTTGCTGAAGAATTTACTCATAATTTGATGGAAAAAGGAGCTCAACTTATAGGACTTGGGGCAAGAGATACCTTGAGATTAGAAGCTGGATTGTGCTTATATGGTCACGAACTTGATATAGAAAAAACACCAATTGAAGCAAACTTAAAGTGGGCGATTTCTAAACAGAGAATTTCAAATGGTGGATTTGTTGGTTTTGATAAAATTATGAAAGAAATACAAGAAGGTACCCCTAAAATTAGAGTTGGTATCAAGCCAGAAGGTAGACTAATTGCCAGAGAAAAAACTAAAATATTTGATGAGTCAGAAAAACTTATTGGCGAAGTTACCAGTGGAACTTTTGGCCCAAGTGTAAATGGTCCAATAGCAATGGGCTATATTGATAAAGGATTTTCTAAAGTTGATACAAAAATTTTACTTGAAGTAAGAGGAAAAAAGTATCCCGCAAGTATTTGTGGGTTACCATTTTATAAAAAAAGTTACGTGAAAGGAGTAAACTAATGAGTGAAGTTAAATTTTCAAAAGAGCACGAGTGGATTACAGTGGAAGGCGATGTTGCTACCGTTGGAATTACAAAACATGCAACGGAAATGTTGGGAGATATTGTTTTTGCTGAACTACCTGAAAAAGGTTCTAATGTTGAAAAAGATGGTACAGCAGGAGTAGTTGAGTCAACTAAAGCAGCAAGTGATGTTTATACTCCAGTAAGTGGTGAAGTAGTAGATACTAACCAAACTATTGTAGATGATCCTGCTAAGATTAACGAAGACCCTGAGGGATCAGCTTGGTTTTTTAAACTTAAATTAAAAGATAGTTCAGAAATGGACAATTTAATGAATAAAGAAGAATACGATAAATTTGCAAAGGAGAGTGCTAGCTAATGTTACATAACTCACAAAAAGACTTTTTAAAAAGACACATTGGACCTTCAGAAGAAGATCAAAATAAAATGCTGAAGGAGCTTAATTATAATTCATTAGACGATTTAATAAAAAGTACAGTTCCAGAAAAAATACAATTGAAAGATGGATTAAACATAGGCGAGTCTAATTCTGAGTATGAAGCATTAAGAAAATTGAAAGCAATTTCAAAAAAAAATCAAATTTATTCAAATTTTATTGGTATGGGATACTATGGAACTTATACTCCATATGTAATTTTAAGAAATATTTTAGAAAATCCAGGTTGGTACACTTCTTACACTCCTTATCAGCCTGAAGTAGCACAAGGACGATTAGAAATGCTTCTAAACTTTCAACAAATGATTGTTGATTTCACAGGTATGGATATTGCAAACGCATCTTTACTTGATGAAGGAACTGCAGCTGCAGAGGCAATGGGGCTAGCTCATCGTCTTAACAAAAAAGATAGTAATTTAGTTTTTGTTTCAGAAAATTGTCATCCACAAACAATTGATGTAATTCAAACAAGAGCAGAACCAATGGGATTAAAAGTACTGGTTGGTAATGAAGATAAAGTATTAGACCAATTAAAAGAGGATTTAGTTTGTGGAATTCTTCAATACCCTGGAACTTTAGGAGACATCAAAGATCCAAGCGAAGCAATTAGCAAAATCCATAAAAAAAATGGAAAAGCAGTATTAGTCTCTGATTTATTAGCTTTAGCACTACTTAAAACGCCAAGAGAATTAGGTGCTGATATTGCAGTTGGAAGCTCTCAAAGATTTGGAATTCCAATGGGTTATGGCGGACCTCATGCAGCTTTCTTTGCAACCAAAGACGAGTTTAAAAGATCTATGCCAGGAAGAATTATTGGTGTGTCAGTAGACAGACATGGGAATAAAGCTTACAGATTATCACTTCAAACAAGAGAACAACATATTAGAAGAGATAAAGCGACAAGTAACATTTGTACTGCTCAAGCATTGTTAGCAATTGTTTCAGCTGCATATGCTATTTACCACGGGCCAGATGGAATAAAAACTATTGCAGAAAGAGTTTCTCAATTAGCTAAAAATTTTGCAGATAAATTAAAACAATCTGGATATGAAATTTATTCAGATAATTTCTTTGATACAGTTACAATTGTAACAAAAGATAAAACTGATCAAATCTATAAAAATGCTTTAGATCAAAAAGTAAACATTAGAAGAGTAAATTCTGAAATGTTGGCTGTTTCTTTTGATGAAAAGAAAAATGTTTATAGAGTAAATCAATTGTTGAAAATTTTTAATGCAGCTGAGTCGATTAAAAAAGAAGACCCAACAGTAAGTTTACCAAATTTACCAAAAAATTTATTAAGAACTTCAAAATATTTAGAACATCCTGTTTTCAATTCATATCATTCAGAAACTGAGATGCTTAGATATTTAAAAAAATTAGAAGATAAAGATATAGCTCTTAACAGAACTATGATTGCACTTGGATCATGTACTATGAAATTAAATGCTACTGCAGAAATGATACCTATTTCATGGAGAGAGTTAGCTGAACCTCATCCGTTTGTGCCAGTAGAGCAGATGGAAGGTTATAGAGCATTATTCACTGATCTTAAAAATTGGCTAAGATCAATAACTGGGTTTAGTGGTGTTTCACTTCAACCAAATGCAGGTGCCCAAGGAGAATATGCAGGGTTAATGGTAATTCGAAAATATCATTTAGATAGAGGAGAAGAAAACAGAAATATATGTTTAATACCAAGCTCAGCACATGGAACAAATCCTGCTAGTGCACAAATGGTTGGTATGAAAGTTGTAGTTGTTGATTGTGATAAAGAAGGGAATGTTGATTTTGAAGATTTAAAGAAAAAAGCAGAAATGCATTCTGAAAATCTTGGAGCATTAATGGTTACATATCCCTCTACCCACGGAGTATTTGAAGAAAAAATTACAGATATCTGTGAATTAATTCATAATCATGGTGGTCAAGTTTATATGGATGGTGCAAACTTAAATGCACTTGTTGGTATTGCAAGACCTGGAAATTTTGGTCCAGATGTTTGCCACATAAACTTACACAAAACATTCTGTATTCCGCATGGCGGTGGAGGACCGGGAATGGGACCAATTGCATGTAAAAGACATTTACAAGTTTATTTACCTAATCACCCAGTTGTTAAAGATTGTGGACCCGCTACAGGAATAGGAGCAGTTTCAGCAGCCCCTTGGGGAAGCTCAAGTATTTTATCAATTTCTTGGATGTATATTAAAATGATGGGATCTGAAGGTTTAAAACTAGCTACGCAAGTCGCTATATTAAACGCAAATTATATAGCTCATAGACTTAAAGATCATTTCCCAATTCTGTACAAAGGCTCAAATGGAAATGTTGCTCATGAATGTATCATTGATATTCGATCAATTAAAAGTGAGACAGGTATCACCGAGGAGGATATTGCTAAAAGATTGATCGATTATGGTTTCCATGCACCTACAATGTCATGGCCAGTTGCAGGAACTATGATGATTGAGCCAACAGAGAGCGAGAGTTTATCTGAGCTTGATAGATTTTGTGATACATTAATTAATATTAAATCTGAAATAGATAAAATTAAGTCTGGCGATTTTGATAAAGTAGACAATCCTATTAAGAATGCTCCTCATACGGATATAGAACTTACATCAGATGTATGGGATCATAAATATTCAAGAGAGCAGGCTGCTTATCCTGCTAAGTTCTTAAAAACTAATAAATTTTGGCCACCAGTTGCAAGAGTGGACAATGTTTATGGAGATAAGAATATCTTTTGTACTTGTCCAAGTATGGATGAGTTTAAAGAAGACGCGGCATAATCATTAATGAAAATTGCCGTAGTTGGTTCTGGGATATCAGGCTTAAGTGCTGCATATTATTTATCAAAAAAACATCATGTAGATCTTTTTGAGAAAGAAGATCATTTTGGTGGTCACTCTCATACAATAGATTTAATTTTTGATGAAAAGAAAGTATCTGTAGATATTGGTTTTATTGTATTTAATTTTCAAACCTATCCAAATTTAATTAATTTCTTTAAAGAAAACGATGTTCAGATTGAAAAAAGTGACATGTCATTTTCAGTATCAGTAGAAAATACAAACTTCGAATATTGTGGAAAAGGTTTGAATGGAATTTTTTCCAATAGATCTAATTTGTTTAATCCTAATTTTTTAAAAATGTTTTTTGATATTATTAAATTTTATAAAAACAGTGATCAAATAAATGTTACAGATCAAAAATTAACTTTAGGTGAATATTTAAAAAACAACAAACTTTCAAAAACCTTTATTGATTACCATATCATCCCAATGGTATCTGCAATCTGGTCTATGCCACCTTATGAAGCAAGTAAAATGCCGATAACATTCTTTTTAAAATTTTTTCAAAATCATGGGCTCTTTAAACTAAAAAATAGACCTCAGTGGTATACCGTAACCAATAGAAGTAGAACTTATGTAAATAAAGTTATTTCAAAAATAAGTGGTGAATACTTTAAAAATTATAAAATTAAAAAAATTATAAGAAAGTCAAAAGGGTTAGATTTATATTATGGAGGTGAAAGTGAATTTTTTGATTATGACAAAGTTGTAATAGCAGCACACGCTGATGAAGCTTTAAAGTTGATCGATAATCCTACTAATGAAGAGACAAAAATTTTATCTAATTTTAGTTATAAAGAAAATATTGCATATATTCATACAGACAAAAGAGTAATGCCAAAAAATAAAAAGGCATGGTCTTCATGGAATTCATCAATCAATGACAAAGATTTAGAAAAAAACTCTATTACTTATTGGTTAAATTTGTTGCAAAACCTTAAATGTGATCAGGATATTTTTTTAACTCTTAATCCTTATTTTGAAATTGATGAGAGCAAAATACTTAAAATAGTTAAATTTACTCATCCTTATTATGATCAACAAGCACTAGATGCCCAATCAGAACTGTCTAGTTTGCAAAATAAAAAAGATTTACTTTTTTGTGGGAGTTATTTTGGTTACGGTTTTCATGAAGATGGAATAAAATCATCTATTGAAATGCTAAAATACCTAAATGACTAACTCATGTATATACATCGGAAAAGTAATCCATAAACGTTTTAAACCTAAAGAGCATTATTTTAAATATAGCGTTTTCTCACTTTTAATTGATTTATCTGAGTTAAGAAAAATAGATCAGGATATAAGCTTCTTTTCATTGAATAAATTTAATTTAATTAGTTTTCATGAAAAAGATCACGGTGAACGTGATGGATCATCTCTTGAAGATTGGGTAAGGAAAAATTTAGAACAAAATAAAATAGAAACTACAAATATAAAAATTAAGCTTCTCTGTTATCCAAGGATTTTTGGCTATGTGTTCAATCCTTTAAGTATTTTTTTTGTTTATAACCAAAATGATAAATTAGTATCTATATTATATGAGGTGAAAAATACATTTGATGAACAACATACTTATGTATTTAGGGTAGATAGTGAAAATAAATTAATTCAGAATAATTGTTCTAAAAAATTTCATGTTTCACCTTTTATAGAAATGAATTGCAAGTATTTCTTTAGAATTCTTAACCCTGATGAAAAACTTTCTGTAATCATTGATCAATATGATCAAGATGGAAAAATTTTATTTGCATCTCAGGATGGAAAAAGAACAAACTTAAATAGTAGTCAATTATTAAAATCATATTTAAAGCACCCTCTGATGACTATAAAAATAATATCAGCAATACATTTTGAGGCCTTTAAATTATGGATGAAAGGAATTAAAATTATTAAAAAAAGAATAAAAATAAGAAACAATTTAACGGTTGAAAATTAATGTTATTAAATAGTGCTGCAGATAAATTAGTTTTTAAATTTTTAGGTAAAATTAAAAACGGTTACCTTGAGATTACCACCTATGAAGATGAGATATTAAAGTTTGGTAATCCTGATCAATCTTTAAAGGCAAATATTAAAATAAAAAATCCAAATTTTAATTATAATTTAATCAGGGGTGGAAGCATTGGTTTTGCTGAAAGTTATATGAGAGGTGAATTTGAAACAGATAATCTTTCAGATCTAATTGAGTTAACAGCTAGAAATATTCAAGTGATATATAAATTCTCAGGTTTGCTTGATCTACCTGTAATTAATTTTATTAAAAATAAAATAATCAAAAATACAAAAAGTCGAAGTAAGGAAAATATTGCAAAACATTATGATCTTGGAAATGATTTCTTTTCATTGTGGCTAGATGATACTTTAACTTACTCAAGTGCAATCTTTGATGATAGTTCAAAAAATTTAAGTGTTGCACAAAATAATAAATACCAAAAATTAATTGATCTAATCAAACCTAGTTCTGGAGATAAAGTTTTAGAAATTGGTTGTGGTTGGGGCGGTTTTGCAGAATATTTAGGTAAGAAATATGATGTCAAATTAGATTGTATTACTATTTCAAAAAAACAATTCGAATACGCAAAAGAGAGAATTCATAAATGTGGATTGAATGAAAAAGTAAATATTGAGATTAAAGATTACCGAGATCTTCAAGGAAAATATAATTCAATCGCTTCAATTGAAATGATTGAAGCAGTCGGGCAAAATTATTTAGAGAGTTATTTTAAAACTATTAAGCATAATTTATCGAATGGGGGAAAGGCTGCAATTCAAGCAATAACAATTGATGATAGCTTATTTGATAGATACAAAAATAAACAAGATTTTATTCAAAAATATATTTTTCCAGGAGGATTTCTTCCCAATAAAAATAGTATTAATAGATATGTTTCAGATAATGGCTTAACAATTAATTCATACATCTCATATGCAGATCACTATGCAGAAACCTTGGCTATATGGAGAAAAGAGTTTTTAAGAAAGTGGGACCAAATTAAAAATCAAGGATTTGATTTGACATTTAAAAGAATGTGGGAATTTTACCTATCTTATTGTGAAGCTGGATTTAAATCTAAAAATATTGATTTGATTCAATTTTCAATGCAGAATAAATAACAACAATAATATGAAAATAATTAAATCAATTTCGTTGATAATTTTGGCATTCTTAATTACAAGTTGTTCAAATAATAGTGCAATGAAACCAGAAGATTTTAAAAATAAAGAACCTAGATTGATTATTGAAGAATACCTAACAGGAAACGTTAAAGCCTGGGGTGTCTTACAAAATAGATCAGGAAAAGTTACAAGACAATTCTCAGCTGATTTAGATGGAACCTGGGATGGCAAACAGTTAATTTTAAAAGAAAAATTTAATTGGGACGATGGTGAAGTTCAAGATCGTGAATGGACAATTACCAAAATAGATGAGCATAATTACGAAGGTACAGCAGGTGACGTTGTTGGAAAAGCAATTGGATATTCTTATGGACCTGCATTTAAGTTTGAGTATGTTTTGTTAGTTCCAGTTAAAGGCAAAGAATTAAAAATTACTTTTGATGACTGGATCTTTAAACAGGATGAAAGAGTTGCAATCAATAGAGCTACAATGACAAAATTTGGATTTAAAGTAGCAGAGCTAACAGTTGTATTTGTTAAAGATTGATTATTTTTTTTGATGCTTAGTCATCTTCCCCACTAATTTAAAATAAAGTTTACTTGGAAGAAAACTAAACAACTTTAAAGTTAAAGTAAGTGCTTTTGGGAAATGTACCTCAAAAACATTTTTATTAATTAATCCATCATAAATTTGATCAGCCGCAAATTCAGGTGTTTTCAAAAATGGCATTTTAAAATCATTTTTATCTGTCATTGGTGTTTTAATAAAACCAGGGGAAACCAAACAAACTCGGACGTTATATCTTTGGAAATCAAAATATAAACTTTCTGCTAAATTATTTAGTGCAGATTTTGAAGGTCCATAACCGGTTGAATTAGGCAATCCTCTATAACCAGCAATGGATGAAACTATAGTAATTATACCATTTTTTCTTTCTCTGTAATATTGCTCCACTGCTTTAATAGAGTTTACTGTTCCAAAAAAATTTACTTTAAAAACATCTTCTATTTGTTCAACATCGATTTCTTTTTCTTTTTTTGGATTCCATGTACCAGTTGAAAAAAAACATATATCAATATTTTCAAACTTAGTTTTGATCTGATTAAAAACTTCTATACATTTTGCTTTGTCAGTAACATCTAATGGGAATGATGAAATATTTTCATAATTTTTTGAAAGCTCATCCAAAAGTTCAACTCTTCTTGCAGATACAGCAACATTCCAACCTTTGTTTGCAAATTTAATTGCTAAAGCTTTGCCTATTCCTGTGCTGCCACCAGTTATCCAAATAGTTTTTTTGCTCATTTTTTGTTATGTATAAACATTATGTTAAAAAATAAAATTGTAACATTTATATTATTTCTTATCATCACATTTTCAGCTTCATTAATTGGAGGATTAGCTACAATTACTTTCAAGGAGCCTTGGTATTCTTTATTAAATAAACCTGTCTTTAATCCACCAGACTGGGTGTTTGGTCCAGTATGGACAATTTTATATTTATTGATGACAATTTCTATTTGGATGTATTGGCATTCCAAAAATAAAGAGATGAATACAGTTTACATTTATTTTATTCATTTAGTTTTCAATGCAACTTGGAGTATAGTTTTCTTTGTATTTCATAAAATGCTTTTAGCTTTGTTAGTATTAGTCGTGCTAATTGCATTCATTATCAATCTAATCGTAAGATATAGACGCGTCACAATGATAAGTTCGTATTTAATGATTCCATATTTACTTTGGTGTTGCTTTGCTCTAATTTTAAATACAAGCTTAATAATATTAAATTAATTATGGATGATGTTGTTGTAGTTGGTGGTGGAATAATTGGAGCAGCAACTGCTTATTTTCTTTCAAAAGAAGGAAGAAAAGTAAAAGTCATAGAAAGAGATCCAACTTACAAAACAGCTTCATTTCCTTTATCTTTAGGAGGCTTTAGAAGACAATTTTTTCAAAAAGAAAATATCTTACTAGGTAAATTTGCAAGAGAATTTATTTTTCAAATACCAGAATTATTGAAAACCGAAAAAAACCCTAATCCAACAGCAAGTATGGTGACCAATGGTTACCTCTTGATGTTTGGTCCTGAACATGCTGAAGAACAATATAAAGCTTTAGAAAATCATAAAGAGTGTGATGCAGGCACAAAAAATATTAAAGGCTCAGAGTTATCAAAAGTATTTCCATATATAAATGATGAAGGTGTTGAGACTGCCACTTACACAGACAATCAAAGTGAAGGTTGGATTGATCCTTTTATGTTTCATAGCGCACTTAAAAGTAAGGCAATAGAACTTGGAGCAGAATTTATAAAAGGAGAGGTTAAAAGTCTTTCAGAGATAAATGCTAAAACAATTGTTTCAGCAGCTGGATGTTGGACTAAAGAATTACTAGAAGACATTCCTGTTGAGCCTCAAAAACACACAGTGTTCAGAGTAAAATGTCCAACTTATATAAAAGAAATGCCTTTAAGTGGTGACTTAACTACTGGTGTATATTGGAGACCTGAGGGTGGAGAGTATTTAGCAGGATCACCATTGTCAGTGTTTGATGCAGAAGATTTAGAGCCAGCATGGAATGATTTTGAAGAATTAGTTTGGCCAGCTCTAGCAAAAAGAATACCAGCTTTTGAAGAATTAAAATTAACTGGAGGATGGGCAGGTTATTACGATTGCAACAGATTAGATAATAATGCTGTTGTTGGAAAGCATCCTAAGTACGATAATGTTTATATGGCTACTGGTTTTACAGGAAGAGGATTAATGCAAGCCCCAGGTATTGGACGAGCATTAACAGAATTGATTACTACCGGCTCGTATCAGACAATTGATATTAGTGATTTTTCAGTTGAAAGAGTATTGGGAAAAAGTGCAAGGCCTGAGCCATACGTATTATAAATTAGGTTCCACAAAAAGTTTGATACTTTTCATTTCCAATTGGTGCAGGTTTTTGAAATTCAATAATATTTTCTTGATCAGAATAAGGATTGCCTAAAACTTTTAAAAGTTTATTCATTGTTTCTAGATTGCCTTTGTCTGCATCAGCTAGAGCCTCTTCTACTTTTTGATTTCTTGGTATAACTACAGGATTATTTTTTTTCATAAGTTCTAAATATGCATCAGATGAATTATTCAGTTTTACTCTTTTTTCCCATTCATTAATCCAACTTTTAAATTCCTCATTTTTGTAGATCTCATCATCAAACTCAACACCCATTAAATAACAGAAGGTGTTTGTGTAATCTGCATTATTATTTTTCATCCAATCTAAAAGTTTGTTAATTAATGTTAGATCGTTTTTATCTTCACCAAATAAACCAAGTTTATCTCTCATCATATTTAACCATTTTTCTTCATAAATATTTTGAAAGTTATCAACTAACTCTGTTGCAATTTTAACTGCTGTACCTTCATCTTTATCAATAAGTGGTATCAGACATTCTGCAAATCTTGCTAAATTCCATTTAGTAATTGGTGGTTGATTTGAAAAAGCATATCTTCCAAATTTATCTATAGAGCTAAATACAGTTTTTGGATCGTATTGATCCATGAAAGCACATGGTCCGTAATCAATTGTTTCGCCAGAAATAGCCATATTATCAGTGTTCATCACCCCATGAATAAATCCAACTCTCATCCAATTGATCACTAACTGACATTGTCTTTCCATTACAAGGCTTAATAAATCTAAACCTTTGTTTTTAGATGATTTAATTTCTAGATAGTGTCTATCAATTGTGTAATCAACTAATGTATTAAGATCCTCTAGATTTTGAGTAGCTGCAATATATTGAAAAGTACCAACTCGAATATGACTGGATGCAACTCTTGTTAAAATTGCTCCATTTAACAAATTTTCTCTGACAACTTTTTCTCCAGTTTTAACAACCGCAAGACTTCTTGTTGTTGGAATATTTAAAGCGTTAATAGCTTCACTAATTATATATTCTCTTAGCATTGGACCTAAAGCTGCTCTTCCATCACCACCTCTAGAAAAAGAGGTTCTTCCTGAACCTTTAAATTGTATATCAAAACGCTTATTTTTATTAACTAAATGCTCTCCCAATAGAACTGCTCTTCCATCTCCAAGCATAGTGAAATGACCAAATTGATGACCAGCGTATGCTTGTGCAATTGAATTAGTTCCATCAGGCAAAATATTTCCTGAAAATATTTCAGCTAATTTTTTTTTATCTATTCCTGAAAAATTTAAATTTAAATTTTTAGCAAGTTCTTCATTTAAAATAATAAGCTCAGGCTCATGAACTGGAGTAGGCTTGATGTCTTCTTTAAATGTTTTTGATAGTTTTGAATATGAATTATCAAAATGCCAACCGATGGTCATTTTAATTAACTTACTTCAGCTTGATGTTCTTTTGGTTTAACTTCTGTTTTAAATTGATTAGAAATTTTTTGAACCTCAACTGATGAAACTTTGTATTCTGCACACATAGTTTCTTCATCTTTTCCATGACCAGTTACCATATTAACCATGTGTTCTGGGAAGTGGAATGTTGTAAATACAATTCCTTCTTTAACTTTATCTGTTACTTCAACTTTTAAAGCAACTTCTCCTCTTCCAGAATATAATCTTCCAATATCACCCGTATTTAAATCTCTATGAGCTGCATCATTTGGATGAATTAATAAAACATCCTCATTAACAATGTTTATATTTTTTGTTCTTCTTGTCATTGTTGCTGCATTGTAGTGCTGTAAAACTCTACTAGTTGTTAAAATTAATGGATAATCTTTTTGATTAGCCTCTATCTCGCTAGATTCTTTCCAATCAAAGTTTTTCAATCTACCTTTACCAAGTTTAAATTCTTCAGTATGTAAAATTTTTGTATCTGTTCCATCTTCTTTAACTGGCCATTGTAATCCAAATTTTCCAAGTCTCTCTCTTGTTACTCCTTTGAAGAAAGGAACAATATCGGCAATTTCTTCTAAAACCTGATCAGCATCATAGGATGGCTGATCAAAACCTAATTTTTGCATCATCTCAGTTACAATCAATCCATCAGGCTTTGTACCTGGCAATGGAGGAACTGCTCTATTAACTCTTTGAATTCTTCTCTCAGTATTTGTAAATGTTCCGTCTTTTTCTAAGAAAGTAGTTCCAGGTAAAACTACAGTAGCAAGTTTTGCAGTTTCACTCATAAATATTTCTTGAACAACTAATAGTTCTAATGAATTCATTGCTTCAACAACGTGGGCACTATTGGGATCTGTTTGAACAATGTCTTCACCAATAATCCATAAGCCTTTTAGTTCTTTATTAATTGCAGCCTCAAACATTTGAGGTATTTTTAAACCAGCTTTAGAAGGGTGAGTTACACCATATTTTTCAGTATAAAATTTTTGGTTTTCTTCTTTATCGACTGGAAAGTAACCTGCTCCTTGATGTGGTTGACAACCCATGTCTGCAGCCCCTTGAACATTGTTTTGACCTCTAAGGGGATTTACACCAACTCCTTTTCTTCCAATATTTCCTGTAATCATTGCTAAATCAGCAATTAACATCACAGTTTTTGAACCTTGTTCATGTTCAGTAACTCCTAATCCATGGAATTCCATTGAATTTCTTGCTGTTGCATAGGCAATTGCTGCTTCTTTAACCAATTGTTTATCAACGCCAGCAACTTTTGCTAATTGATCAACATCTTGTCTTTCAATTTCCTTTAAAAAATTATCAAAGCCTTCTGTTCGATCTCTGACAAAGTCTGCATTATAAAGTTTTGATTTAATAATAAAGTGTAACATCATATTTAGAACTGCAACGTTAGTTCCAGGTCTAAGTTTGATATGATAATCTGCAAGTTTAGCTAATTCAGTTGTCACTGGATCAAGGACAATTAATTTTTTACCCTTCATCACTTGCTGTTTAATTTTTGCTCCAGTTACTGGGTGAGCATTAGTTGGGTTTGCACCAATAACTAAAAATAAATCTGCATGATAAATGTCTTCTGTTGAGTTAGTTGCAGCGCCTGTCCCAAATGTTTGCTGCATACCCCAAGCAGTAGGTGAGTGACAAATTCTTGCACAACAATCTACACTGTTAGTTCCAACAGCAGCCCTAATCATTTTTTGGAAAACATAGTTTTCTTCGTTTGTACATCTTGCAGAAGAAATTCCAGCAAAAGCATCTGGTCCATTTTCTTTTGTAATTCTATTCATTTCTTTTTTGATAAAATCATATGCTTCATCCCAACTAGCTTCTTCAAACTTTCCATTTCTTTTTATTAATGGAGTTTTAAGTCTGTCCGGGTGATCATAAAAACTAAATGCATACCTTCCTTTGATACATGTATGACCAGCATTTACTTCAGTTTGCTTAGGAGTATCTATTGCAATTACTTTATCATCTTTGATAGATGCTTCTAAGTTGCAACCAACACCACAATACGAACAAGTTGTTCTAACTTTTTTGTCTACTGCTGCAGACTTAGATTGGAATACGTCTGAAATTGCATCCGTTGGACATGTATGAGCACAAGCTCCACATGACACACAAGAACTATCTCCAAACATCATATCGTTGTCTGTTGTAATTCTAGATTCAAATCCTCTTCCACTCATTGTTAAAACAAATGATCCTTGAATTTCATCACATGCTCTGACACATCTTCCACAGTTAATACAGTTATCTAAATTCATTCTCATGTAGTCATGAGAAGTATCTCTTGGAATTCCTTTATGTTGCTTAGGACTATTGTATCTATGATCAGCAACGCCTAAGTCATTTGCAACTGTTTGAAGTTCACAGTTATTGTTTACTTCACAAGTATCACACTCCATAGGGTGGTCAGTTAAAACTAACTCAACAATATTTTTTCTAAGACTTGTTAGTGCTTCGTTTGAGGTAAATATGTGTTGGTTTTCAGCAACTGGCGTATGACAAGATGCAACTACTCTAGTTGGCCCGTCCTTTTCTAACGCAACTTCAACCGAACAAACTCTACAAGCTCCATAGGGCGCTAAGTTAGGGTCATCACATAAAGTTGGCACCTTTTTTTCACCAACATAGCTTTTAACAAATTTTAAAATAGATGTATGGTTAGGACCTATTTCATAAGGTTTTCCATCAATATAAGCAATTTTTCTTTTCTCTGAGCTCATTAATTATCTTTCACCATATCATTTTTCATTTCATCACCAAAGTATTTTAGGATGTTCTGAATAGGTGTTGGGATCGCTCCACATAAAGCACATAAGCAGCCTTTTTGCATAGTAACCAACAACTCTTCTAGTAATTTTAATGGAATTTTAGCTGTTTTCTTCTTAGCTTGGTCAAACATTTCTTTTCCTCTGTAAGATCCAAGTCTTCCAGGAAAACATTTTCCACAAGATTCTTCTGCAGAAAACTCAAACAGATGATGAATGTATTCAGCCATTGGAAAATCTTTTGGGATACTAACTACACTTGCGTGACCTAACATAAAACCTTTTGCAGTAAACTCTTGAAAATCTAAATTTAAATTTTCTATTTCACTTAAAGGAACAACCCCACCTAAAGGACCACCTATTTGAAAAGCTTTGACAGGTTCTTTGTATCCACCACCAATTTCATTAAATATTTTTTTCATTGGTGTTCCCATATCAATTTCATAAACACCTGGATTATTAAAGAAACTATCTAAGCAAACTAATTTTGTTCCAGCTGATTTTTTATTTCCAACTGAAGAAAATTTTTCTGATCCATTTAATAAAATTCCAGTTGCAGCTGCTAAAGTTTCAACATTGTTAACCACTGTTGGTTTTTTATATAATCCTTCAGTAACTGGAAAGGGAGGTCTTACATCTACTTCAGCTCTTCTTCCTTCAATAGAAGCTATCAAAGCTGTTTCTTCTCCACAAATATATGCACCTTGACCAATGCAAATTCCAAGATCAAAAGAAAAATCTGTTCCTAAAATATTTTCACCTAATAGATTTAATTTTTTAAGTTCATTAATACATCCATTGATTGCTTCGATTGATTTTGGATACTCACCTCTGATGTATAAAACTCCTTCATCACTTCCAATTACAAATCCACACATTACCATTCCAAAAATAACTTTTAGTGGTTGATCTTCTAACAGATATCTGTCTGAAAAAGCTCCTGAGTCACCTTCATCTGCATTACAGATAACATATTTTTTATCTCCTTTGGCTTTACTGCAGAAATCCCATTTCATTCCTGTTGGAAAACCTGCTCCACCTCTTCCTGTAAGGTTTGAGTCTAATAATGATTTTACAATATCCTTCTTATCTGTTTTTAAAAATTTGCTTAACTGATCTTTGAATTGATCTGTTGATGATAATTTATCATCCATCAAAAAACTTGTTGTCGCATAACTTTTAGAGAAAAATTTATCTTGTTCTATTTCTTCACCTTTTAAAATTTGATCAATCTTTTCAATATCTTTTCCAGCATAATTTTCACCATCATAGTGAAATGCATGATTTTCATAACAATGACCTAGGCAAAACATCTCTCCAACTTTGTCGTCACCTAGTTTTTCTTTTAATTTATCTTTTAGTTTGTCTTGAGTACCTGCACACATGCATGCACTACCGTTACATACGAAAGCTTTTTTTTCTCTATGTGAAGGTCTTAAAAATTCATAAAAAGACTCAGCGCCGTGAAGTGTTGAAACTCCAAGGTTATGTTTTTTTGCAATTTCTTTAATATCTTGAGGGTTTTCACTTAAAGTATTTTCTGAAATTTGCTTAAATAAGTTGTCTTTTAAGCCTATTCTTCCAGATAAATTACTTATGTTTTTTGACACAATTTCCCTTTTTTAATTATTCCACCTTAACTTTTTTGTTATTTGTGTAAATATTAAAACTGTCCCTCTTTACGAAACCTATGAGGGTAATGTCAAACTTATTAGCTAAATCGATAGCAAGACTTGTTGGCGCACCAACTCCGATCATAATGCCAATATCAGTCATCAAAACCTTCTGAACTAGCTCAAAATTTAGTCTCCCAGAACAGGTAATAAATTGATCTTTTGGATCAAATTGCTGTTTTTCCAAAGCAGATCCAATAAGTTTGTCTAAAGCGTTATGTCTTCCAACATCCTCTCTGAGAGCTATTAATTTTCCTTCACTATTAAATAGACCACTTGCGTGGATACCTCCAGTTTTGCTGAATTCAGACTGACCTTCTCTTAAAATATCAGGTGATTGGATAATTACATCTTTTGAAATTTTAGGTTCAGAAGCATTTGTTTTGTTTACTTTAATTATTTCAAGTGCGTCCAATGAAGATTTACCGCAAACACCACAAGAAGAATTAGTTAAAAAATCTCGCTTAATTTTTGATATATTTACATTTTCAGAATTATTAAGAGTAGCTAATATTTTATTTTGAATTTTATATTGACCTACTTTATCCCCATAACTTTCAATACTATCAATATCATTTATACTTTTTACAATTTGTTCATTAAATAAAAATCCTCTTACAAGATCTTCATCATTACCAGGTGTTCTCATAGTAATAGACAAAGTTTGTTCAACCCATTTATTTTCCTCTTTGTATTTTAAAGAAATTTCTAGTGGTTCTTCAATTGAAATTAAATCTTCAACATTTTTAAAATTATTAGATGAAAATTTTAAAACTTTATATTTTGAGTTCATAAATTATTTTAGAGGATAGTTTTTTTGTAATAAATATTTATTGATTATGATGGCCAATAACAAAATTATGATGCATCCAAAAATAATTGGATTAATTAAATAATCATAAGAAGCACTTCCAATAATTACAATAATTGGATTACCTCCTGCCGGAGGATGAACAACATTTAATAAAATCATTAAGAACACTCCAATACCTACTGCAAATGCAATACTTATATAAATTGGAAGTGGAATAAAATTTACAAACATTACACCTACTAATGCAGTTAATAAATGTCCAAAGAAAACATTTTTCGGTTGAGCAAAAGGACTTTCGGGAAAACCAAATAATAAAACCATGGATGAGCCAAATGATGCTGCAATAAAATATCCAAGTGTACTTTTATAAGTTAAAACTGTAAGCACACCTATTGTGATTGTTGAAAAAAAACCTGCAATTAATGCTTTTTGTAATAATGGTTTTGTGATTTTGATCATTTAAATTTTTAATGCTTTTACAATAGTTCTTAAAGGTAAAAGCAAACATTCTTTCCTTGAAAGATTTTTTTTGTCTAAAATTTCTTTAAAATCTTTCCAGTGTTTCTCTAGACTAACTTTAACATCTTCAAACAATTTTTCACTAGCTGTAACAAAATCTTTTATTTCTTTTAAGTTTTTATCCTTAATTTTTCTAGATAATAAGCTGACAGAGGCTTGGCAATAAATACAAGATTTACACTGATAACCCATATCTTTTACTACATCATCTTTGACAATTAAGGCTATTTCCATTTCATCTCCACAAATTGGATTTTTGTTTTTTGATTTGTGAGTAAAGTTTTCTAAAACTTTATTATTTTCTGTGTGAGACGCGATTTCTAAAATTCTTAAATCCATTTAATTTCTTTAATTCAACTTTGAATGTTTTATATTTTATTAATGGAACATAACAATATTTTAGCAACAGTGCTAGCAGGCGGGAAGTCACAAAGGTTTGGCGAAGATAAATCTCAGATATTGTTAGCTGATAAAATATTAATTGATTACATCTTGGAAGAAATAATTGATCAATTTAAGGAAGTATTAATTGTATCTAATAATTCAATTAAATTTATCAATTCAGATAAAATTTCTTTAATTGGAGACATTAAAAAAGATCTTGGTCCTCTAGGTGGAGTTCTTTCAGCAATGAAATGGGTCAAAGATCATAATAAAAATTATAAATGGATTGCAACTTTTCCAGTAGATACTCCTTTTTTTAAAAAAGAAATTTTAGAGGAATTTATTAAACAAATTGATGAAAATGAAAGTCGCTTGTTTTTTATAAAATCAAATAATACTAGGCATAATATCTTTGGCTTGTGGTCCATGAGTTTATTAGATCAATTAGAAAAAGACCTAGAAAAAGGAGCGCGCAAAGTCAAATTGTGGGCTAATAGTATTGGAGTTAAAACAATTAATATGGAGTTTCCAAATCAAGATCCTTTCTTTAATATCAATACAAAAGAAGATTTAGAGCAAGCTAAAGAATTATTAAAAAATGATTAGTTACGATCAATCTAGGAAAATTTTAAAAAAAGCAAAAATTAAAATTAAAGAAGAAACAATATTAAGTGAAAACTCTCTTAATAGAGTGATATCAGATAATATTTATTCAAAGATAAATTATCCAGCAGGAGATAATGCTGCATTTGATGGATACGCAGTTAACTCAAGAGATACCAGTGAAATTAAGAAAAATTCACCAAAACAGTTTAAAATAATTGGATCTATTGCAGCAGGAACAAAATCATTAAATAAAAAAATTAAAAAATATGATGCTGTTGAAATAATGACAGGTGGAATAATTCCTAAAGGTTTTGATACAATTATTCCAATAGAACAGATTAATTTTTATCCAAACAATAGTAAAAAAAAATACATTTTAGTTAATCAAAAGATTAAAAAGTTTAATCATGTGAGATTTGCAGGTTCAGACTTTAAAAAAGGTGAGATCGTTGTCAAAAAAAATACAATTATTCAACCAAATCATATTTTAGCTTTTAAAACTTTAGCAATTAAAAAAATTAAAGTAAAAAAAAAGATTAATATTTTATTTTTTTCAACAGGAAACGAAATTACAGATCAAGACAATATCCCAAATTGGAAAGTTAGAAACTCTAATAGTCATTACATCAAAAACCTTAAAGAAAACTTTTTATTTAATTTTAAAAATGGCGGAATACTCAGAGACAACCATCAAAATATTTATAAATCACAAATTAAAAAACTTATAAATAGCGATACTGATATTTTGATAACTTCAGGAGCTGTATCTGCTGGAAAATATGACTATATTCCAAGTGTTGTTAAGACTTTTAAATTATCCAATTATTTTAAAAGCGTAGCAATCCGACCGGGAAAACCAATTTTATTTGCTAAAATTAAAGGAAAACAAAAAGCAATCTTTGGACTTCCAGGTAATCCCATGTCATCATCTGCTTGCTTTAGATTTTTTGTTATTCCTTTTATGGAAAACATCTTGGGATTAGGTGAAGAACAGCCTATCAGAGCAACTTTAAAAAATAGTTTTTCTAAAAAACAGAATTTTACAAGATTTGCAAAAAGTAAACTAACCACAACTAAAAATGGAAAAATAGAAGTTGAAATTTTACAAGGACAAGAGTCTTTTAGAGTTAAATCTTTTGTTAAATCAAATATTTGGTCTTTGTTACCAGCTGGTAAATCAAAATTTAAAAAAGGGGATATCTTAGATTGTTTTTTCCCCAACCATTCTAATCAAACTTTGATTTAGAAACGTATTTTTGTTGTAGAAAGATCTTTTTAGAATTAGATTTCCTCAAATGCTAGAGCTTAAAAACCACAGATTAGCTATCCCAATAGTTCTTTTCGCAGGTCTATTATGGTCTTTTGGACCTTTAGTGGTTAGGTACATGGACAATCCTCAACAAGTACCTTGGCAATATATATTTGGTAGAGGCTTAACGATATTTATTTTGCTAAATCTTTATTTATTTTTTGAAGAAGGAAAAAGTTTTTATAAAAATTATTTTAAAATAGGTATTTCAGGCATAGTTGGAGGATCTGGATTGGGAATTGCTATGATTACTTTTATTTATGCAATCACAAATACTAGTGCAGCAGTTACTTTATTGTGTTTAGCTGCTATGCCTTTCTTCACAGCTTTATTAGCTTTTTTATTTTTAAAAGAGAAAATTTCAATCAGTGTTTGGATAGCAATTTTTATAGCTACCATCGGAATTGTAATAATGGCGATTGGCAATTCTGGTCAAAACTCTTTAGTGGGCTTTGTTTTTGGATTAACTTCATCAATTGGATTTTCAGTTTTTTCAGTTTCTTTGCGTTGGAGAAAAGAAACTCCTAAATTTACGACTGTTGCGTTTGCTGGTTTTTTCTGTTTCGTATTTGCATCAATTATGATCCTTAGTAAAGATCAAGTATTTTTTGCAACAAGTTATAATGGAGCTTTATTTTCTTTGCATGGAACCTTGGTTTGTTTTGGACTAATTTTATATTCCATAGGATCAAAAGCTATACCAGCTGCTGAATTAACTTTATTATCATTAACAGAAGTAGTTGGAGGCATTTTTTGGGTATGGCTTCCAATTTTAGGAATAAACGAAGTTCCCTCTACTAATACAATTATTGGTGGGTTTTTTATTTTTATGTCTTTGATTTATTATAGTTTGATCATACGATGGAATAGATGGAACAAGAGACACATAGCATTAAATTAGATTATGGAAAGACCAGATTTTTTTGAACTTAAAAATGGTGAAAAAGTAAAATTACCATTTACAGATAAAGAGTATAACGATCGAGTAAGCAAACTTAGATCAGTGATGGATAAAAATAATTTAGATATGGTTATTTTAACATCCATGCACAACGTTGCATATTATACAGGTTTTATTTATTGTTCGTTTGGTAGACCATATGGATGTGTGATTACTCAAAATAAAATTTCAACAATTTCAGCCAATATTGATGCAAGTCAACCATGGCGTAGATCGCATTGCGATAATGTTATTTATACTGATTGGAAGAGAGATAATTTTTTAAGAGCAATTGTATCAATTATTGGAAGAGATGAGCCTCCAAAAAATATTGGAATTGAAAATGATCATGTCACTTTAGATATGAGAGACAAAATTGGATCTATTTTTACTTTTTCTGTGTTTAGTGATGTTTCAAAAGATCTTATGAAACTTAGAATGATTAAGTCTGATGAAGAAATTGAGATCATTCGTAATGGCGCAAGAATTGCAGACATTGGGGGTGAAGAAATAGCTAAAAATATTAGAGAAGATAACACGGAGATCGAAGTAGCAATAGCAGCAAGAGATAGAATGGAAAGGGAGATTGTTAAAAGTTATCCGGGTGCAGAGTACATGGACACTTGGGTATGGTTTCAATCGGGTATCAATACAGATGGAGCTCACAATCCAAAAACTAATAGAAAATTAGTTAAAGGAGATATTTTATCTTTAAATACTTTCCCAATGATTTCAGGTTACTACACTGCGTTGGAGCGAACTTTGTTTTTGGACCATGCAGATGATGCCTCTCTTAAAGCTTGGGAAGCAAATGTTAAAGTACACAAGCGTGGATTAGAATTAATCAAACCAGGTGTTAAATGTTCAGACATTTGTCATGAGCTAAATGAATTATTTGCCGAACTTGGTTACCTTCAGTACCGAACATTTGGTTATGGTCATTCGTTTGGTATGCTTTCACACTTTTATGGAAGAGAGGCTGGTTTAGAATTAAGAGAAGATATTGATACTGTTCTTGAGGAAAATATGGTGGTTTCTATGGAGCCAATGATCATGATCCCAGAAGGTAATCCTGGTGCTGGTGGATATAGAGAACACGATATATTAGTGATTGGTAAAGATGGAGCAGAAAATATTACAAAATTTCCTTTCGGGCCTGAGCATAATATTATAAAAAACTAATCTTTATGAGCGAGAACAAAACTATTGTTAATAGTTGGAATGAATGGGATCCGTTAAAACATGTAATTGTTGGAAGAGCGGATGGTACTTGCATACCCGCACCAGAGCCAGCATTAGATGCAAAAGTTCCTGAAGATAGTGATATGCGAGGTCAATTTGGTCCAAGAACCAAAGACACTGTCGATAAAGCAAATGAATTATTAGACAACTTTTCAAACATGCTTCAAAAAAGAGGCATTAAAGTTGATCGACCAACACCAATTGATTTTAATCAAAAGACATCAACACCTGATTGGGAAGCAGAAACTATGTTTGGTTGTATGCCCCCAAGAGATGTATTGTTAACTGTTGGTAATGAAATTTTAGAAGCAACAATGAGTTATAGATGTCGTTGGTTTGAATATCTATGTTACCGACCATTACTAAAAGATTATTACAATCAAGATCCAAATATGAGACACGAGTCTGCTCCAAAACCAAGACTAACAGATGCAGATTACAGAAAAGATTATCTATCAGATAAAATTGGTGTTCAAAAAAGATTAGAGTGGACTGAAAAAAAATATTTTGTAACTACTGAAGAAGAGCCATTGTTTGATGCAGCAGATGTATTGAGATTTGGAAAAGATTTGGTTGTTCAGCATGGATTTACAACTAATTTAAAAGGAATTGATTGGCTAAAGAGACATTATAAAGATCATAGAGTACATGCTGTAAATTTCCCAGGAGATCCATATCCTATTCACATTGATGCAACCTTTACTCCAATAAAAGAAGGTTTAATTATCAATAATCCTCAAAGAAGACTTCCTAAGGAACAAAGAAAACTTTTTGAAGACAATGGTTGGGAAATTGTTGATAGTGCTCAACCAGCACATAATGAACCACCACCATTATGTTATTCTTCAACATGGTTATCAATGAATGTATTGGTTTTAGATCCTAAAACAGTTTGTGTTGAGAAAAGTGAAATCTATCAAGCTGAGCAATTAGACAAATTAGGAATGGAAGTAGTGCCAGTAGAACTTAGAGATGCTTATGCATTTGGTGGAGGACTTCATTGTTGTACAGCAGATGTATACCGTGAGGGTGAACTAAAAGATTATTTTCCAAAACAATAAAAATGGCCAATATTAAAACTAAACGAAAGCGAGTAAAATTCGCTTCTGATAATGTTGCTGGTGCTTGTCCTGAAGTATTAGAAGCAATTATAAAAGCAAACGAAGGTGATAGTACGCCTTATGGAAATGATCCCATATCAAAAGATTTGCAAGACAAATTTTCAGAAATATTTGAAAAAGAAGTTATTGTTTTTCCAACCGCATCTGGAACAGCTGCTAATGCTTTAGCATTATCAACGATGACACCATCTTTTGGAAATATTTATTGTCATAGATTATCTCATATAAATTTAGACGAATGTGGTGCACCTGAATTTTATACAGGGGGAGGAAAACTTGTGACTTTAAATGGGATTATGGGGAAACTGACACCTGAGGAATTAGATCAATCTATAGGAGGAAAGGGGATAGTTCACCATACCCAACCATCTTCAGTAAGCATTACTCAAGTGTGTGAAACTGGTGAAGTGTATCAATTAGATGAGATTAAAAAAATTGCTGAGATAACTCAAAAACACAATCTAAATTTACATATGGATGGTGCAAGATTTGCGAATGCATTAGTTTCTCTTAATGCATCTCCAGCAGAAATGACATGGAAGTCAGGGGTTGATGTATTATCTTTTGGAGCAACGAAAAACGGATGTTTTGCAGCAGAAGCAATTGTGTTTTTTAAAAAAGAATTAGTAGGTAATACAGCTTTTTTAATGAAAAGAGCAGGGCACTTGTTGTCTAAAATGCGTTTTGTTTCAGCGCAATTAGATGGTTATTTAGAAAACAATGTTTGGTTAAAAAATGCAAAACATGCAAATGACATGGGTAAAAAGTTAAGTGAAAGTCTAAATCAACACAAAGATATAGAATTAGTTTATCCAACAGAAGCAAACGAAGTATTTGTAAAATTTCCAAGACATATGATTGAAAATTTAAATTCAAATGGTTATGAAATGAATGATGAAGATTTTGAAGGAAAGACTGTAAGATTAGTAACTGCTTGGAATACTCAACAAGAAGATATTGATCATTTATTAGAGACCATAGAAAAAACTAATTAAAATTTAATTTTTTTCTATATTTTTTGATTAATAAGGTCTAAACACGAATTATGTTAAAAAATGATCAACTCGCTGAATGGGATAGAGAAAATTTCTTTCATCCATCAACACACCTAGCACAACACGCAAGAGGAGATGCCCCTAGTAGAATTATTACTGAAGGCGAAGGGGTTTATATTATTGATCGTGATGGCAAAAAATATTTAGATGGGTTTGCTGGATTATATTGTGTGAATGTTGGTTATGGTCGAAAAGAAATTTCTGAGGCAATTTCAAAGCAAGCACATCAATTGTCTTATTATCATGCATATGTAGGGCATGGTACAGAGGCATCTATTAAACTTTCAAAAATGATTTTAGATCGGGCACCCAAAAATATGTCTAAAGTTTATTTTGGTTTAAGTGGATCTGATGCAAATGAGACGAATATTAAAATTGTCTGGTATTACAATAATATTTTAGGAAGACCTAATAAGAAAAAAATTATCTCAAGATGGAGAGGGTACCATGGATCAGGTCTTGCAACTGGATCTTTAACTGGATTAGATATATTTCATAAGAAATTTGATCTTCCAATTGATAATATCATTCATACAGAAGCCCCTTATTATTTTAGAAGAAAGAATTTAGAGCAAACTGAAGAACAATTTTCAGACCATTGCGCTGAAGAATTAAAATCTTTAATTCAAAAGGAAGGCGCTGAAAATATTGCAGCTTTTATTGCAGAACCAATGTTAGGAACAGGTGGAATTGTTCCTCCTCCAAAAGGATATTGGGAAAAAATTCAGCCTATCTTAAAGGAAAATGACATTTTAATTATCGCCGATGAGGTTGTAACTGGCTTTGGAAGGTTAGGAAAAATGTTTGGTTCTGATTTTTATCAAATAGACTCTGATATTATAACAATTGCTAAAGGATTAACCTCTGCTTATGCACCATTATCTGGATCTATTTTTTCAGAAAAAATTTGGAAAGTTTTAGAAAAAGGAACAGATGAGTTTGGTCCAATTGGTCATGGCTGGACTTATTCAGCTCACCCGATTTGTGCAGCTGCAGGCGTTGCTAACTTAGAATTAATTGATCAAATGAATATTTTAGACAACGTTAATGAGGTTGGACCTTATTTTAATGCTCAATTAAAAGATAAAATTGCAGATCTTCCACATGTAGGAGAAGTTAGAAGCGAAGGTTTATTAGGAGCTATAGAATTAGTTGAAGATAAAAAAGCTCATAAATTTTTTGATCCAAGTAAAAAATTTGGACCAACACTTGCAGGACAACTATTAAGTAATGGCGTTATAGCAAGAGCAATGCCGCAAGGGGACATTTTAGGTTTAGCGCCACCACTATGTATTAATAAGTCTGAAGTAGATATTTTAATTAGTTCGATTGCAAAAGTAATAGAAGAAGCTAAAGCTTAATTTTCTATAATCTTTCCTATATTTTTTTCTTTAGCCAATTTATCAGTTAAAGTTGCAATAGCCGTATCTTGAACTCCAGTTCCAGTCAAATCACATAAAGTAATTTGATTTTCACTAGATCTTCCTAAATTTGGATCAACAATAATGTTACCAAGTTCAGGAAAGGTTTCATTTTCTTTAACAATATTTTCTTTTAGAGCTGTTCTTAGTTCTCCTAATTTTTTGGACTGTGAATTTCGATCTGGCACAAATAGATCTATTGATTTAAAAATATTTGGATCAATTTCATTTTTTTCAGAATTATCTGATCCCATGGCTGTAATGTGTTGACCTTGTTGTAACCAACTTTGTTTTATTAAATATTCTTTACTAGGGGTAGTCGTTATCAATACTTCATTTTCTTTAACTGCTTTTTCAATATTTAATTCTACCTTACAATTTATGTTAGTATTGCTTTTGATATCTTCAGCACATTTTTGAGCTTTTAACTGATCTCGTCCCCAAACAGTAATGGTATCAAACTTTCGAACCAAGCATGCTGCTTGTGCTTGTAGTCTTGCCTGTAATCCTGATCCAATAATTCCTAAACTTTTACTATTTTTATTGGATAAATATTTTATTGATATAGCTCCTGCTGCTGCAGTTCTAATATCTGTTAAGTAACCATTGTCTAATAACAACGATTGAACCAAACCGGTTTTAGAAGAAAACAAAACCATTAATCCATTTAAACTTGGAAGACCTAAAGATGGGTTATTAAAAAAACCAGGACTTATTTTTACAGCAAAGCCATCAAAATTCTTGATATAAGCAGTTTTTACATCTACTTCACCTCGTTGATCTTTCATTTCCATTGATAGAATTGGAGGCATTTCTACCTCTCCCTTTGCAAGCGCAACAAACGCTTTTTCTATTTCAGCAATTAAATTTAAATCAAGATGAATTAAACTTTTTATTTCCTTTTCAGATAATATAAAAATTTTATTGGACATAAGCTGAGCCACTAATTGTTAAGTCTCCCATTTTTATATCTTTACCTTCTATAATTTTTTTATGCAGATCAAGATCTATATTTTTACCAGTAATAATCGTCGAGGTTAAGCCATTTAAATTTTTGATTTTATTATTCATCAATGCAGCAACCCCAACTACACAAGCTCCTTCACAGATAATATTATCTACATAATAAACTTCTTGTAGTGCTTTATAAATTTCTTGCTCGCTGACCAAAATAATATCATCTAGATATTTTTGACAAAGGTTAAAACTATATTTATTTGATAGGCCAATTCCACCTTGCAACGAGTCTGCAAGGCTAATAAATTCTTTCACTAATGATGGCTCATTTTTCTTAATTGATTGATACATAGCAGCACCATTTTCCATTGATATTCCATAAACTTTTATATTAGGATTTAATTGTTTCAAAACAGCTGCAATTCCTCCAGCTAACCCACCACCTGAAAGAGGAATTAATACATTTTTAATATCTGGATCTTGTTCAAATAATTCTAAACCAATTGTCGCTTGTCCGTTTAAAACATCCAAGTCATCAAAGGGAGAAATATATTTTAAACTATTAGATTTTGCTAAATTTAAACTTATTTCTTCAGCCTCATCTTGAGATGAACCTTGTATTTTAACCTCTGCGCCTAGTTTTTTAATCCCTTCAATTTTATTAATTGGGACATTTTCAGACATACAAATTACTACTTTTTTATTTTGTTTTTGAGCAGCATAAGCAACTCCTTTTCCATGATTACCAGTTGAACAACAAGTTACCCCTTTATATTGATCAGATAGATTTAGAACTGCATTCATGGCTCCTCTAATCTTAAAAGCACCAATTGGCTGATTTAATTCTAATTTTAATTTTAAATCGATCCCAAGTTTTTTAGATAGGTTTGAATTTATTAATTCTGTCTTATTAATAAATGAAGAAATTTTTTTTTTAGTATTTTTTACTTCTTCAATTTTTATCATTTAAAATCCTAACTTATTTTAATTGTGACTTAAATTGTAAATCAATTAATTTGGATTTTCTTTCAAAAACTCAATATATTTTATTACTTCATCAAACTGTTCGTCAGGAATGTCTTTGTAACTTGCATTGAATTTGCTTTTCACACAAATAGCAACATGAGCATAGGGGTTTCTTCCTTTAGGGTGATTTGGGTGGTCAGGTAATTGCCCCACCAAATAATCGCCAGCTTCCTGAATAATTTTCCAGAGTTTACTTGAGTTTTCTTTATTCACACATTCACTTTTTTTGTTTTATCTCTTTTAAATCGAGTTTAAATCGAGTTATCCTATAAAATCCTATAACCCAAAACCAGGATCGATAGAAGTATTTTCATCTTCTTTTATGCATGTCTGTAAGAAATGAAAATGGAAGACCACAAAGCCAAACTTTAAATAATCCTAGTTCACCTCCAGACATAATTTTATCAATTATACTTTCTAAATTAGTTCCGAACAAACTATCAATTATTAAAAATGGAACACCCAAGATTATTAAAACTGTGGCCGCACCCCAAAGACCAGTCATAATTATAAAAAATATAACTCTTTCATAGGGTTTCATAAATATAAGGATACTAAATTATTAAATAATAGTCTAACTACTTTAATTATTCTTTAAATTCTTTACAGAAATTTCCTAAGGAAAAAGACATGTTCCAAGGTATTGGATATCCTTTATCAATTTTATAATTTATTGCAAAATTAGCATATTCACTAATACCTTTATTTTCAAAACAATTATAAATATGATTAATAACTTTTGTATAATAATCCTGCATATCTTTAGGTGCATTTTGATCTGCTAAAATCATTCTAGTTACTGAAAGTGCTCCATCAGTGTAACCTGCTAAATATACTTTTTTATTGGTGTTATCTAATTTTTTCCAAGCGCTTCTTGTTACATTTTCTATTGGTTTATTTTTTTCAATTTTGATATTTTTATATTCTTCGGTTTTAGAAAGATTGCTACAAACTGCTGATGACCAACGAAAAATTTCATTCGCTGCATTATCACCTTCCTCCCAACCTAGCATAAACATATTAGTTTGAAATCTATCAAACTCTTTCTCAATACAATATCTAAATTGTGAAATTAAAATATCTCTTGAATTATCAGGTGCATTATTCCAAATATAATACCCCCATGCATCTAAAGCACCTTTGGCATAGAAATTTTTTTGAACTTTTTTTAAGTTATCCCAGAAAGTAAAATCTGCAAAAAATTTATTATTATCAGCGGTAGCACTTCCACTTAATAATAAACTAAGAACTAAGATCGATAGAAGTTTTTTCATTTATTTAACATTCCCCAAAAAATCTTGGTGCATAATCTACGCCACATTCGCCACCAAAATCACTAAAGATCCAAATACAAAATAAGATCAATAAGACATATATACTAATACCAAAAATACTGTCAGGCACTAAATTTATACCACTGTTTTTAGTATTTTTTCTTTGCCCCTTTTTTTTGTTATATTTATCTCTAAGTTTATAATTTTGATAAGTAATAAATTCAGAATTTTTTTTTAATACGTTGTTTTCTGTTTGATTTTTTCTTAAAGCAATGTCCCATACGGTATCACTTACCCATGTAGCACCACATATCAAACAGCCATCTGAAGCAAATTTAATACCTTTTTTACCGCATACTCTACATAATCTTTTTTTAAAAACCTTTGTCATGCATCAAATTACCAAATCCTGAACAGAGAGTCTAATTGCTTAAAAAAAGACTATTTGATTTATCTCTTTTAAATCGAGTTTAAATCGAGTTTAGACATAAAAATTGATGAGTCTTAATGGGAATTATTTTCAATTAAATTTTAATTATCCGCATAACTAGTGTGAAGTAGTGTGTAGTAGTGTGTAGTAGGGTGTCCCTCTATTCCCCCAAATAATCGCCAGCTTCCCGAATAATTTTCCAGAGTTTACTTGCGTTTTCTTTGTTCATATTATTTTAAAATATTATAGTCTTTAATTATGTCAGATAAAGAAATTCATCAAGGTGGCTGTGCTTGTGGAGAAAATAGATATGAAACATCTGGTAATCCAGAACGAGCTAGAGTTTGTCACTGTAGATATTGCCAACTAAGATCAGGAAGTCCTTTTGGTGTTGGTGCTTGGTTTAAAGAAGAAAATGTAAAACACCTTTCACAAAATTATAATCAATATAAATTTGTAACAGAGAGTGGAAATACTTTTGCAACAAATTTTTGTAAAAAATGTGGAACCAGTGTTTATTGGACCATATCAGCACCTGCTTTAAAAGGTTTAACAGCAATTGCTGCTGCAACATTTGATCCACCAAGCTTTTGGTTTGGGGTATCAGGTGAGATTTTTACAAGATCAAAAGCACCTTATATTGATATTAAATGTGAAGAACAATTTGAAACATCACCTACTTATAATCCAACTAAACAGGATGAAGATAGGTTTGATGGATCTAAATAGAATTATTTTTCCACAATAAAGGAAAATACTCTTCATCTAATAAATCACTATTTTCTTTTTTATATTTTTTATAAGTTTTAGCTGTTCCACCTTCATTTGTCGGATGAAACTTTGCATTACTTGGAACACAATGAGAAACGATTGCTCGTCGATTGTTACTTGAAGTATTTATTCCTGATCCATGCCAGGTAAAGCCATGGTGAAACGAAACTCCACCAGCTGGCACTTCTACATAAGCAACTTCTATTTGTTTATTATTTTTTTCAGCAAAAATATTTAATTCTTTTTTATAATCTTCTGGAGAGTGAAATTCTCCTTTTGGAGGTTGAATTCCCCATTTATGAGAGCCTTTTATATATTCTAAGGTTCCAGTTTCTTTTGATGTATCATCTAGTGATATCCAACAAGTCATCATTGTTTGTGGAATAAGCCAATCATCATAAGCAGCATCCTGATGAAATCCTAAGGTTTTTCCTCCAGGTGGTTTCCATAAAACATTATCCTGAACTAATCTTGCACCTTGCCAGTTCATTAAACAAGAACACACTTCACCAATTATTTTATGACAAACTACTTTTTTTATTAAATGATCTGCTTTCCAAGCATTACAGATTTGACGAGTAACATCCTCAGGATCTTTACCAAATTTCCAGTTCCACTCATCTGGCTCAATTCCTGTTTCAAAATTACCTTTAAATAAAGGCTCAAATTTATTTCTAAGATCTTCAATATAATTTAAATCTAAAAAGTTATCTAAAATCAGAAAACCATTATTATTAAACTCTTCAATTAAACTCTCATTGAGCTCAAAGTTTATCATGAATTATTCGGTAACCATGAATGATAAAGTGGATTATCTTTATCTATTGGAAGTTTAATGTTTTTATTTTGTCTGGAAGAATCGTAGACAGCAGTAACAAATTCTAAAGATTTTCTAGCATCTGATAAGGTTACCTCATCACTAGCAGATCCATCTAATTTGTTTGCAATTTCATCAAACATACCAGCATACCAAGATTGTGGCTCTTCTACTTTTGCCAACACTTCATCTATTTGAGCTTGAGTAATAGGTGATCTTGGTAAGAAGTGCCACTCATCATCAGCTGGACTATAGGGTTTATCTGGGGATGCTCCAGATTCAGCTGTTAATCCTTCAAAGCAAAATCGAAGTCTGCTTGTATCGTTTGCAGCACCAAGTGTAATTGAGCTTGTAACTAAAGTTCCATTTTCCATTTCAATTGATAATGCTGCACAATCTTCAACTTCAATATCATTTACTCTTGTTGATAATTTAGCAAATACATTTGAAACTGGACCTAAGATCATGCTTACTAAATCATGAATGTGTATCGAATGACTTAATATAGCTCCACCTTGTTCACCTTCCCAAGTTCCTCTCCAAGGTTTTGAATAATAATCTTTCCCTCTATTCCAATGAGTTTCTAAAGAAGCAACCAAAGGTTTCCCCGCTAAACCAGATTTTATTAATGTTTTTAACTTTGAAAATCCTAGACCATATCGATATTGGAAAACTGGAAAAATAATTTTACCTGTTTCTTCACTGATCTTTTCTAAATCATCGACTTCTTTAAGACTTGAAACTAAAGGCTTTTCACAAATTACATGCTTTCCAGCTTCCATAGCTTTTTTACAGGCTGAAAAATGTAAGTGGGGCGGAAGACATATATCGATGATATCGATTTCTTTTACTTTTAATACTTCATCAAAGTTGAGTGATACTTTTGTTTCAGTGTCATTTGATAAAATATTGTCAATAGCCTCTCTTGTAAGTCCACATAAAGTGTGAACATTAAATCTCTCTTTAACTTTTTGAAAATCTTCATAGTGTTTAGCACCAATGTTTGTTCCAATAATTGCTACTTGATACTTTTTCATTTTGTTTCAGCTTTTAATTGTGCTTTTATTGCAAGTTCCATTGAAAGATACGTTAATTCCTGTGAGCAAGCAGTTTCAGTTCTATTGATTACATCATTAATTAAATTGCTAAAGTAGGGAAGTTTAATATCAGAGCAATCAATGTACTTAACTTCTTCATTATTAGCTAAATATAAATGATTTCCTTTTTTTGATTTTGCTAAATCTGTATATTTTCTTATTTCAATATAGCCTTTATCTCCAAGGATTAATAATCTTCCATCCCCCCATGTTGGAAGTGCATCTGGAGTAAACCAATCTAATCTAACGTAACCGTGTCCACCATTACCAGTTAGATTAACCTCTCCAAAATCTTGAAAACCTGGCTTTTCTTTTTTGGTAGTGTTTTCTACAAGTGCATGATTAATTTTTGCTTCATTTGAATTTGTAAACACTAAAAACTGATGAATTTGATGTGAGCCTATATCAGTAATTATCCCACCATAACTTTCTCTATCATAAAACCAATCAGGTCTTTCATAATTACCTTGTCTATGCGGACCAGTACCAATTGTTTGCTTTACTCTACCAATTTTTCCCTCGTTGACTAGTTCCTCTGCCTTTGTAACTGCTGCAACATGAAACCTTTCTGAAAAATTCACTGACCATATTTTACCAGTTTCTTTTACTGTTTCTTTAAGCTCTTTTAATTGATCTAAGGTAGTACAACCAGGTTTATCGACCATTACATCTTTTCCAGCTTTTAAAGCTTCTATTGAATTATGAGCTCTATCTTTAGGAACTGAAGATATTAAAATCATATCAATTGAGGGATCATTTAATATTTCTTCCTTATTTTCTTTTCTTTTAATGTTTGGGTATTTTGAATTAAACTCTTTCAAGGTTAATGGATCACCCTCTGTCCAAAAATGATCACACGTACATCCTTCTTTTAACATTTCATCCAACATGTCAAAGATATGACCATGATCGATACCTATAACTCCTAATTTTAAATTATTTTTCATTTGAAGATTTAATTTTAAAGTAAAATTCTAATCAAAAGCACATCTAAAACCAACATAAATTGCATAGAAATTAGATGGCTTGTATTGTGCTCCACTTTTAGAAGTCTTGGAACCTCCATACCACCAAGAAGCACCGGCTGTTAATGAATTATCATTTTTTTTATCGTCTATCCATTCCCAAACATTTCCTCCCATTGCAACTAAACCATTAATTCCTTCTGGTAATTTAGTTACATCCATATGTTTGTCATAATTTAATAGTCCTTGAGAGTTCATATTTTTAGCTTCATCTCCACTTGGGTACTTATAGACTTTGCCTTTTTCAAACTCTGAAGAATTAAATACTTGCTGATATGCAGCATAAGACCATTCATCAAAAGAGGGCAGTCTACCATCTATTGATTTGCAGTAATCTTCAGCTTCATATCTACTAATATGTACCGCTGGCTCTAATTCACTATCTGGATTTTCACCATATGGAGTTTTATACGTCCAACCAGCTCTTTTTTCCCAACCTGCACCCCATTCATATCCACCACCAGTTTTCTCTGCTTCAGTTATTAAATTATTTTTTTTGGCATAATTTTTAAATTCTTGAATAGTAATTTCATATTTATTTAAAGAAAAGTTTCTAAAATCAATTTTGGGATTTTCAAAAGCAAATGTTTTAGAAAACAAAAATAAACTCAAAATAATTAATTTCTTCATTTAATTAGTAGTTTCCTTTTTTATCTGAACCTTTATAAAAAATATCTTGTAGATTTTGATTTTCTCTTTTTTTAATCAACAAATCTTCTTTATTCATCAATGATTTTGGTCTTTGAATTATCTCATGGTGATGAAATTCATCAACTCCTCTTGCTAATTGAACACTATTTTTGCCTAATACTTGTTTAACATTGGTGCCAATATAACTTTGGATTACAAAGCCAATTCTTCTGTCATTACTTTTGTTTATGCCCGAACCATGAACTATTCTTGGATGGTGCAATGACATTTGGCCTGCAACAAGCTCAACAGACTTAACATCATCATCTGGAACATCATTAACTGTTTGACCTCTCGTTAATAAATTTCCTTCATTAAATTTTTCATCATGATCTCTAATTTCTATATGTGATTTAGGCCACATTTTCATACAACCATTTTCTTCATTTGAATCTGTTAAAGCTACCCAAGCGGTAACCCAATTATGAGGTTCTAAACCAATATATTTTGCATCCTGATGATAACTTACAAAACCTTCTTGATTAGGATTTTTTATAAATAAAGTTGTTCCACATACTAAAATATTTTTTCCAATAATACTTTCTACAGCATCTAATAGTTTTGAATTATGAACTATGGCATCTAGTTTTGGAGAAATTAAATGAGCATTGTATCTTTCAGATTTATCAATTTCATCAGGCATTTCTTTTTCTATTAATTCAATTTCATCCCTAGCTTCTTTAGCTTCTTCTTTTGATAGAATATCAATTGGGGCTATGTAACCTTGATCTTGGTATTCTTTAAGTTGATTTGAATTTAAATTAGCCATATGTTTTTGGAATGAATATTAGCATATCCTCTATTTATTTTTCACCAGTAAAATCAATCTCGTTTCAAAAAATTAATAAATGTGAGATTAAAAAAAATATAGGAATTATTAATGATCGTTTGTTTGCATTCTCAAGATTGTTAAATAGTGGAAAGGCTCAAAAGATGGAACAGGAGCCAAGTGAAAGAAAATTAATCAATTTTCTTACTTTAAAAAATACACCTACGCTTAACAAATATTCATTTGAATTTAATGAGGGAAATCTCGAATTATTTGATAATCAAAAGAAATTAATTTCAATTAATCCTAATAATCCAGAAGAAGTGAGTTTAATAGAACAAGAAGTATTAAATTTAGATGACCAAGTTAAAGGACCAGTATTTTTATTAAAGAATAACCAAAATCCTTTTTTTGATACTAATAGTGGGGGAGAAGTAATGAACTCAATATCTTTGATAAATCACAATAGTATTAAAGACTTTGAAAAGAATATGGGTAAAGAAGTTCAGCATCAAAGGTTTAGAGGAAACTTCTATATTGACGGATTGGACGCTTGGGAAGAGAGAAATTGGATAGGAAAAACTATCAACATTAATAATGTGCCTTTTAAAGTTGATGACCATATTCCAAGATGCTCAGCTACTAATTTGAAACCTAAATCAGGTGAAATAACTTTTAATCTTCCTCAGAAACTTAAAGAATTTTATCAACACATGGATCTTGGAGTTTATTTAATTCCTCTAGAGGATGGTGAAGTATCTATTGAAGATGAAATTATGATTTAATTTGTTGAATTAGGTTCTTCAAATACAGTTTTTGTTTCATTTACAGCGGTATTATCTAATGTTGCTGGAGTATCTGGGTCTAATTCTAATCCAGCAGGTGTAATGGTTGCAGGAACAGGTGTAAATGTAGAGTCTGGATTGTCCACAGTCTCTCTTACTCTCATTCTGTACAAGCCAAATGCACCAATTAAAGCATGAGCTAAAATTAAGAATAGAAAAAATCCATTTAGTTCAAACCATTCCATAAACAACGAACACAATATTGGACCAGTAATTGCACCAACACCAAAGATTAATTGAAGTCCTCCACCGGCAGCAACGAATTTAGATTTTGGAACAAAGTCATTAGTGTGCGCAAGATTTAAAGAAAACAATGGAAGGCATAAACTTGAATAAAGACCAACCGCGATAAAGAAAACTATTTTTTTAAACGCAAATTCATCCATATAATAAATATTTTGGATAGGATCATTAGAAGTTAATATTGATAGCAATGCTAAAGCAGAACTTCCAAATGTTGTTATAATAATTACTCTTCTTCTATCGAACTGATCTGAAAAATATCCAATTGGTCCTTGACCAAATACACCTGCAATCGTTGCAATAAATAATAAAATTGAAGTTTCAAATAAAGTAAGTTGTGCAAGAGTTGCATAAACTGAAATTAAAGAAAAAAATGCAGCATGAATTACTCCAGTGAAAAAAGAACTAAAAGTTCCAAGAGGAGAGATTTGATAAAGTTCTTTAATACTAATTGTTTCAATTTTTTTAAATTTTGGAGCTGGTCTTTTTGTTAATAATATTGGAACAAGCGCTAAAGATAAAAGTACAGATACTAAAATAAAAGGCTCATATGCTTTTGGTTCACTCAAGTTAAGTAACAACATTCCAACTGCAAGACCAAAATAAATTATCATCATGTATGCAGATAATAATTGACCTCTATTCTTATTTGTTGCCCTATCATTTAACCAACTTTCAGTAACAACATAACAGCTAACTAAACTGATACCTGTTATAAATCTACTAACTGTCCACATAAATGGATTTACATAAACTACAGCAAGTAATGCACTAAGTGATGCAAGGGATGCAAATGCTGCAAACACTCTAATGTGTCCTACCTTAGATACAAAATTTGGAGTTGTTCTAGAACCTATAAAGTAACCAACATAATATCCTGACATGAAAATTCCTGTAGTAAAAACACTAAAGTCTTCAAGTACAGACCTAATACCCATTATCTGCATCTGCAGTCCATGAGCTATCATCATGGTTCCAATACCTATAAATAGGGCCCAGGATTTTTTTACTTCTTTTTGCATTTCTAAATTTTAAGTACTAATAAATTGCGGGCTAAGTAGTTTTGGTTTGTGTTTTTTTTATGGCCAGGAATGAGTGAACAGCGATAGTTAAAATGATCACCACTCCTCCTTGAATTGTCTCCATCGAAGGTTGCTCTTTAACAACCATCCACACCCAAATAGGTCCTAAAACTGTCTCCATTAGAAAAAATAGATTTACTTCAGCTCCCGTTATGTATCTTGGAGCTAGTGTTACCAACACAAAAGGAATAGCTACACACAAAATACCCATTGCTGGAATGATATAAATATCATTGTCTTTTAGCTCAAATGTATCAATAAAGAATAAAGCAACTAATGCTACGACCAGTTTACCTATCACAGCTGAAGGAACCAGATTAAGCCTTTTTCCAGCTCTGATAATAGTAGCTCCTGCAGCAAGACCACATGCTGTAATAAATCCTAAAACATCACCAAAAATATTTCCTAATTTGACCGAGTCGTAAAATATATAAAGAACACTTAAAAACGTAATTGCTATAGCAACCAAAGTATTTCTATCTGGTTTTTCTTTTAAAAATATTGCCCCAAAAATAGCTGACAACATTGGAGCAAGTGCGATCATAACAAGCGTGTTTGCAACGTTTGTATTTTGAATTGATAATACAAAAGTAATATTGGTTATAGAAAATGTAATAATATAAGCAACACCATAAATTGAATTTCCATAAAGTAATTTAAAAAAACTTGATTTATAAATAAACAACATTCCAACAAACACTGTTACAAATGGAATAATGCCTCTATAAAAAACTAATCCCCAAGTATCTACATTTGAAAGTCTAATAAATAAACTATCAGGAGTGAGAAACATCACTGCAACAAAAGCCATTAACGAACCTTTTTGCTGATCAGTTAAATTGTTCATGCTTTTAATTCTTTCCAAAAAGTTTTTGCTAAGTTTATTCCTGATAAATCAAAAAAAGTTTTAAGCCCTGTAGGGGAGGTAACGTTGATATCACCATTTAATTTTTGATCTATAAAATCAATCCCTGCAAAATAAATATTTTCTTTTTTCAAATCTCTTGCAATTAATTTTGAAATTTTGTTTTCTAATTTTGTTAAATTGATATTAATAGGTTTAGCACCTTTACTCATATTGCTTAAATAAGATCCTTTTTTAGGAACTCTAGAAATTGCACCACAAACTTTTCCATTAATAATAAAAACTCTTTTGTCTCCTTTATTGATCTTAGGTAAAAATTTTTGACACATAATATGATCATGTTTTTTAATAAATTTATTTATAAGTTTTGAATTAAATTTATTTAATAAATGAATATCATTGCCACTGTAACTATGGATAGGTTTGATAATTACTTTCTTATGTTTTTTAATAAAATTTTTGATTTCATTTATATCCTGAGAAAACAGTGTATCAGGCATATATTTTAAATATTTTGCTGAATATAACTTTTCAGAAATATTTCTTATAGATGTTGGGTTATTGATTATTTTAACCTTGTTCTTGATAAAATCTAATATGTAAGTAGTTGAAATATATTCTAAATTAAATGGGGGATCTTGACGGATTAAAATAAACTTACACTTTGTAAGGTCTAAAGTTTGTTTTTTAATGATTTTATAAAATTTTTTGTTTTGATAATTGAACTTAATGAAGAAGCCTTTAGCTAAAACTTTTTTGTTAATTATTGATAGATCCTTTGGATCGTAATAAAAAATTTTATATTTGTTTTGAATTTCGTTAGCTAAAAAAACACTAGTATCTGTTATAGGGTTTAAGGTAGAGGGATGATTTCCTTGAACAGCTACAATTCTATTTGTCATATAATTCTTCTAAATTTTCATCTTTAGAAAATTTACTAATCATATGATCTGCATTTGTAGTCTTATTATCAACTACATTTTGCAAGTGATTTAAGAAGATAGTTTCGTTATTTCCTTTTTTGCTAATGATATCTCTATTCTCTAATCCTTTTCTAGAAATGTTCAGAAGAGCAGAAGTCCAATACAATAAGTCTTTACCCATTAATTGAGTATTAAATCCTTTTTGGGGAGCTTCTAAATAAGCATTGATTATTTTATCTGTTTCCCATGAAGAGACTAATTCGTATGCTTCATCTAAATTTCCATACAACATCCCAATATTAAAAGCTGGTCCAGCACATAGGCAATCCCAACCACAGGTATCCATTGATCTAAGCTCAATATATTTCTTCAATCTATTTTCTGTAAAGATTGTACTTAAGTGCGTTGTAAGATCAGATTCAGTTGGAAGTCTATTTCCTATTTCTTCAATCTTCCCATCCATAAAATCTTTAAATGTATATTTTCTACCTGAAATATACAGATCATTATGTTGGATGAATAAAATTGGAAAGTTCATGACAAATTCTGCGTATTTCTCAAAATCTAAATTTTCAAAAAATAATTTAGGCAAACCTCCTCTTGAAGTGCTTTGCCAAACTTTAGATCTATAAGATAAATAATTACTATTCTTTTTTTCAACTATTGATGAATTTGCAAATAGTGCAATTGAAATTGGAACAATAGAATTAGCTAATTTAAATTTTTTATTAAAATCTTTTTCTGAATTGTAATCAATATTTAATTGTGTTCCACAAGTTCGATACATCATATCTAAGCTAAGCTCTCCACCTAGTGGCATATCTTTTGTCATCAGTTCATAACGTTGCTTAGGATTGTTTGGGATATCTTCTAATTTTGAAATAGGATCAAAGCCAGCACTAACTATTTTGATACCTAATTTTTTTGTGACTTGTTTTAATTCAAATAAATAATCTTGAGACTCTGCACATGCTTCATGCATATGGTTTAACTTGTCACCTGATAATTCAATTTGATTACCAGGTTCCAATGTAATATTTTTGCCACCTTTATTAAGACCAATAATATTTTCTTTTTCAAATACAGGGTTCCAGCCAAACTCAGTTAAGGCTGTAAACATTTCTTTTACTTTTGGATAATCAATTCTTTTGTTTTCTTTGGTGTCGAACAAAAATTTTTCATGTTCAATTCCAATTTTAAAATATTTTGTTTCTTTAATACCTGACTGAAAATATTCTATAATTTGCTCTTTAGTTTTAATCATGGGCTTTAATTAGTGATTTATAAATGAATTTAAAGGTAATAATAAGGTTCTTTTGAGAATATTTTTCTTATTAATGGCGTAAAATCCTCTAAAGACATACTTTTATACTCAGGATCAAATGAACACTGATCATATTTTTCGCAAAAATCTATCGTGTCCTGGTAGTATTTGTGATCTTTAAATTTGTCTCTTGCATTTCTATCACCACCTAAATGATGAGCACTATAATAAGTTTGAAAAAGACCATGATGAAGAATGATCCAATAAGTTCTTTCAGAAACGTAAGGTCTTAAAATAGAAGCAGCATATTGTGAATGATTCATCGGCGCAAGGTCATCTCCTATGTCATGTAATAAAGTTGCAACAACCATCTCATCATTTTCATTATTTTTAAATGCTCTTGTTGCAGCTTGTAAAGAATGTTCTAATCTTGTGATTTTATATCCTTCTAGCGTTGTAGTTTGCTTCGATAAATAATTAATAATTCTATCTGCTGTCTGTCTTTCAAAATTTTTTTCAAATTTTTCTAGTAGCTCATAATCCTCTTTGGAGCCATTTTTCATTTCAGTAAAATTTACTGTTTTCATATTTTAATTATTAGATGCTGTACTTAATAATGAAAGTTGAGTTATTTTATTATCTCCCAATTCATCAACAGGTTTAACTGGGTAATCACCAGTAAAATAATGGTCAGTTAATTGAGGATAAGCCTCATTTCTTTTGTCAAAACCAATTGCTCTATACAATCCATTAATAGATAAAAATTTAAGTGATTTTGCTCCAATATATTCACAAATTTCCTCATTAGTTTTATTTGCTGCTAATAACTCTTTTTTAGTTGGAGTATCTACACCATAAAAATCTGGATATCTGATTTCAGGACAAGCAATTCTAACATGAACTTCTTTTGCACCGGCATCATATAACATTTTAACAATCTTATAAGAGGTAGTTCCTCTAACTAACGAGTCATCAATTAGGATAATTTTTTTATCTTTAATTGTGCTTTGGTTTGCATTTAATTTTAATTTTACACCTAAACTTCTAATTTGCTGACTTGGTTCAATAAAAGTTCTTCCAACATAGTGATTTCTAATTAGACCATGTTCAAAATTCATTTTTAAGTGTTGCGCAAAACCAAGTGCTGCAGCGTTACCAGAGTCTGGTACAGGCACCACTATATCTGCATCAACATCATTTTCTTTTGCAAGTTCTTTTCCTAGATTTTTTCTATGTTCATAAGCTGTTTTGTTATCAAGTAAACTGTCTGGTCTTGAAAAATAAATATACTCAAACACACATGGTCTTACTTTTTTAGGAGGGAAGGGTTTGATGCTAGTTAGTTCATCATTTTCTATTAGCACTATTTCACCATTTTCTACTTCTCTAATAAATTTAGCTCCAATGATATCTAATGCACAAGTTTCAGAAGCTAACACATAGCTACTTCCTAATTTTCCAATCATCAATGGTCTAATTCCATATGGATCTCTTACACCTATTAAAGATTTTTGGGTCATCATTACTAATGCATATCCTCCTTGGATTTGGAATATGGCATCAATAACTTTATCAATAGTTTTTGATCTCTTAGATTTAGCAATTAACTGAACTATGGTTTCTGTATCAGAGGTAGTATAAAAAATTGCTCCTTCTTCTACGAGTTTATTTCTTAAAGAGATTGAATTTGTTAAGTTTCCGTTATGTGATACCCCAATTCCACCTGCATTAGTATCTGCAAAAAAAGGCTGGATATTTCTTAAAATATTATTGCCAGTAGTACTGTATCGGTTATGTCCAATAGCATAATTACCCTTTAGATTTTTTAAAACTTTTTCTTTATTAAAATTATCTCCAACTAAACCAAATCTTTTTTCTGAATAATATTTTTCACCATCAAAAGTAACAATTCCACAACCTTCCTGGCCTCTATGTTGTAGTGCGTGCAAACCTAAAGCTGTTAATGCAGAAGCGTCTTTTGCATTGCTTATACCAAATACTCCACATTCTTCTTTTAATTTTGGATCAAATATCTTCAATTTTTTCTTTAGATTCTTGATATGTTTTTTCATTAGGGAATTCTTTTATCAGATAATTACTACCTTTTTCTAAATATGGAAAGGTGTATGATTTATCTAAATTTATTGGCCATTTATCGTAGTTATAAACAATATGTACACCTGAAAATATACAAACAGAAATAATATATGCTTTTACAAACCCAAAAAAGAATCCAAAGGTAGTGTCTAAGCCTCCTATACCAGTATATTTTACAGCTTTACTGATACCTTTGTTAACTAATAAGACTAAAAAGATAACAATTATAAATATTGTAATTCCAAGACCTATATCGAGAACATATTCATTGTCGATTATATCTTCAAAATAAGGTTTTATACGTGGAAATAAAATTAGAGTAATAACATAGGCTAGGAGCCATTTTGCCATTGAAAGGATGCTTAAGACAAACCCTTTTCTGTAACAACTTGTTAAAGACCATACGGTTATTACGATATAGATTAAATCAATAATAGAGGATGCTTGATAAAAATCTTTAAGAGCATCTACCATTAGGCATTTTTACCAAAGGGTTTAGCTACCAATATCAATGCTGGCAGCAAAGTTAATACTGATATCATTGCAAGTAACATTGCAAGACCTGTAAACATTCCAAAATAAATTGTTGGTATAAATTTAGATAATACCAAAATTGAAAAACCAAAAACAATGGTGATTGAGGTATTTAAAATTGCAACCCCAACTGTTGAGTGACATGTTTTTAAAGTTTTGTTGTAATCTTTTAGTTTGCTAAATTCTTCCTTGAACCTGTAAATATAGTGAATGCTGTTATCTACAGCTATACCGATTGTAATTGCAGCGATTGTGATAGTCATCATATCCAATGGAATTCCTAACAAACCAATAATTCCTAAAATAAAGAATGCAGCTATAAAATTTGGTACAACTCCAATTAATGAAAGTTTTATATTTCTAAATAAAATAATGAACATTGAAAAAATACCAATCATAACTAAACCAAGTGTTAAAATTTGTGACTTAAATAAACTTTGTAACAAATTATTAAACAATATTAATACTCCTGTTAATTTGTAATCATCTTTTTCTAAACCTAATTCATTTTCTAGATCAAAATTAATTTTATTAATTAAGTCATTTCTTCTTAAATTTTCTTGCGAGTCTATAATTCTAAGACTAACTCGAGCTTCATTATTTTCTATTGATAGATATGGATCAATTATTTCTGTTTTAATACTTTCAGGTATTTTTGAATATAATACTCCCATCTCTAAAGTACCAAGTGGATTATTGTTATTCAGTTGGGTTGCAACATCTATGATTGATGAAAAAGATAAAACTTTACCAACTTGTGGAAGACTATCTAAATAATTGTGAACAGATGTAATTCTATCTATTTTATCTTTAGTAAACCAATACTTTTCATCATTAGCATCTTCTTCATCTCCCCAATCTTCAAACTCATCATCATCTTCTAATTTGTTTTCTTCTTTTTTAGGAAACTTTAAAATAACTTCTAAAGGAGTAGTTCCACCTAGCTGCTCATCAATTAGTTTCATCCCTTTATAGATTTCAGTATTTTTATCAAAATAATTTATAAAACTGTTTTCAACTTCTAACTTACTTATACCAATTACACTCAAGACAATAACAATCCCAGTTGCAGAAAAAATTGTAAATTTATTATTTAAAGAAATCGAACCTAGTATTGATGTAATTTTAGAATCTTGTTCTTTTTTTAAGGCCACATTTCTATTTGAAGTAAAATTTAAAAGAGTAGGGAGTAAAGTAAAAGTAATTATAAAAGATGTAATCAAACCAAAAGTCATCATCCATCCAAAATCTATAATAGGTTTAATTTCACTAAAGATTAAAGATAAGAAAGCCAAAATTGTTGTTAAAACTGTATACAATATAGGCCAAAACATTTTGCTTGTTGTTAGAGAAATGATTTCAAAGTTATTTTTTGATGGAAAATTTTTTTTAAGCTGAAGAAATCTTGTGCTCATATGAATATTCATCGCCATTGTAAGAATAAGCATTAAAGCAATAAAGTTTGATGATATAACAGTTACTTTCCATCCAAGTAATCCTAGTAGACCCATCATGATAATAACGGAGAAAAAACAACTACTAATAGGAACAATAATCCAAATTAGATTTCTAAATACAAACCAAAGAGTTGCAATAATAAATAGTAAAACTCCAATACCAAATACAATGATATCACTTTTTATAAAAGTCATCATATCGTCTGCAATCATTGGAATTCCACCTAAGTAAATTTTTCCAACGTCTACATAACTTTGAATTACTTGTCTTATCTCTAAAATATTTTGATGATTTTGTTTTTTGATTTGATCTTTATAATTTTCAATTTCATTTTTTGATTTGTTATCAATATCCTCTAATTTATTATTTTCCTTAATATTAACTATAATACCACTCGTTTTACCATTTTCGCTTACAACAAAGTTTCTAAATACAGGACTGTTTAAGATTTCTTCAAAACCTCTTTTTCTATCAACATCTTCATCTTTTAAAGTTTTAAAACTTTCCAATCTTTCTTGAAGAGGAGCGTCTGAATTATCTAATAAAGGAATATCTAACAGAGTGATAACGCTATGAACCCAATCTAAACTCTGAATTTTATATTTTAAACTTAATAGGTTGTTGATGGAGGAGTCGGTTATCATTCCCTCTTTAGGTGTATAAGTAAGGATTAAAAACTCTTTCGAACCATATCTTTTTGAAACCTCTTGTAAATATGCAAGATCTGGATCACCATCTATTAGCAGGGTCTCTGATGAGGCATCTAGCCTAAAATCTTTTGTATAATTACCAAAACTTAAAATAGCAAATAACAGTATAATAAATATTGCCTTAGGATTTTTTAAAATTAAGTTTTGATACAGTTGAGCCATCTTTCAAGCTCTTTATATTGGAAATTAACTTAATTGAGTATCCTTAAATTTTGTAAATCTTTCCTCAAATTCAAGAGTTACATTACCAATTGGACCATGTCTTTGTTTTCCAATTATAATTTGTGCTAAATGAGCAACTTCATTCATTTTTGCCTGCCATTCAGCGTGTTCGACTGTAGCTTCTCTTGGTTCTTTTCTTTGTAAATAATACCCTTCTCTGTAAACAAACATAACTACATCAGCATCTTGCTCGATAGATCCAGATTCTCTCAAATCTGCAAGTTGAGGTTTGTGATCATCTCTTTGTTCAACTTGTCTGGATAATTGAGATAAAGCAACAACTGGTACAGAAAGTTCTTTTGCAATTGCTTTAAGTCCTTGTGTTATTTGAGATATTTCTTGAACTCTTCCATCTTTATTAAAAGTTGTACCTCTCATTAATTGAATATAATCAACAACAATCATATCAAGACCAAATAGTCTTTTTATACGTCGAGCTCTATTGCTTAACGCGGCTATACTTATTGCAGGTGTTTCGTCAATATAAAGAGGAAGTTCTGATATATTTTTTGATGTTTCTAAAAATTTATCAAATTGATCGTCAGAAATTCTCCCTCTTCTAATATCATTTGAACTTATTCTAGCTTGTTCAGAAATAATTCTTGTAGATAATTGTTCAGATGACATTTCTAAAGAGAAGAAAGCTATAGAGGATTTTTTTCCACTATCTTGTAATTTTTGTGCAGCATTGAAAGCAATGTTAGTTGCTAAAGAAGTTTTACCCATTGAAGGTCTTCCTGCAATAATAATTAAATCTGATTGATGTAAGCCACCAAGTTTATCATCTAAATCTCGTAATCCAGTTGGTACACCTACTATTCCTTCTTCATTTTTATAAGCTGCTGAGGCCATTTCAATTGTTTGCTTCATGGCCTCATCAAATTTTACTAATGAGGAATTAAATGAACCTTTTTCTGCTAAATCAAAAAGTAATCTTTCTGAATTTTCAATAATTGTTTGTCCATTGCTATCTAAATCATTTAATTTTGCACTATCAATAGTTTGTTCAGAAATTTTAATTAATTCTCTTCTCACAAACATATCGTAAATAATTTTTGAGTACTCTAAGGCTTGCCTAACTGATGTGGAAAATTTTGTAATCTTAACTAAATATTCAGGTACATTTATTTCATCTTTTTCATCTTCAAAATAATTTTTAAGAGTAATAGGATTTGCAAGCATTCCCTTATAAATAAGACTTTCAATTGCTTCAAAAATTTTTTGATGCATTGGGTCATAAAAATTAATACTTGAAATAATTGTATTTACTTCATCAAAAATATCATTGTTCACAAGAATAGAGCCAATTACAGCTTGCTCAGCCTCTATATTATTAGGCAGTTCTTTAAACTGATCTTTAACAATGCTTAAGTTATTTTCCATAAATAAAATTTACAAAAAAAATTTTTAAATTAACAATGGAAATTATTGTTGGGGAAAAGAGTGTATAATTATTGAATTGAGTCTGCAGAAGAAACATTAATAACTATTTCTGCATCAACTTCAGAGTGTAAAGAAATTTTTACTTTAAATTTCCCTAATGCTTTTATTTCTTCAACTGGTTGTATCATTGAAGGTTTAATTTCAATTTTATTTTCATTCTGAATAAGTTTTGATATTTCAGTTGGCTTAACTGATCCGTATAATTCATTATTTTCAGTACTTAGTTTTTTTACAGAGTACTCTTTATTATTAATTTGTTCAGAAATTTGAATAGCCTCTTTTTTCTTTTCATCATCTTTTTTAGATAATTCTGATTTTATTTTCTCAACTTCTTTTATGTTTTCTTTTGATGCATATAGGGCTTTTTTATTTGCTATTAAAAAATTTCTAGCAAAACCTCTTTTTACATCTATAACTTCACCAATAGATCCAATTCTTTTTACGTTTTCTAATAAGATAACTTTCATTTTATAATAATGCTAGGTTTCTAGCTCTTTTAATTGAAAGAGATAACTCTCTTTGTTTTTTTTGTGAAACATTTGTAATTCTTGAAGGTAAAATTTTACCATTCTCAGATACATATTTTTTTAATAATTTAATATTTTTGTAATCTACAACAGGCGCACCTTTCACTGATAAAGGACAAGTTTTTTTAAATTTATATTTGTTCGGTTGAAAAATACTTAATTTTGCAAAGTTACTTTGTTTACCTTTTTTATTTCCACTTTGTCTCTTTGGCATTAGTTTTTAGCGCTCACTTTTTTTTCACTATCTTCTTTTTTTCCAAAATAGTTTGTTTCTAAATCAAATTTTTTTACTCTAACTGTTAGATATCTTAATAATTTTTTATCGATAGATTCGTTTTTTTCCAATTCATCAATTACATTCCCTTTACCTTTAATTTTAAAATGAATGTAGCTACCTTTTTTGTTTTTTTTAATCAAATAAGATAAGTTAAGAAGTCCCCAGTTCTCTGTTTTAACAACTTCGCCATCATTTTTTTCCACAATTTTTGAATACTTTTCAGTTAATTGCTTTAATTCACTTGGTGAAGTATCTTGTCTAGCTATAATAGTATGTTCGTATAAATTCATTTAAGTTCTTTAATAAAAAGTGAGGATATACTATTATAAAAGTTCAATTACAATAGTTAAAAAGGCAAAATAATTAGTTTTTTTTATATGTTTTCTGTAATTTTTCCAGGTCAAGGATCTCAAATAGTAGGGATGGGAAAAGAATTTCATGACAAGTTTGATCTTGTTAAAAAACTATTTAAAGAGGCTGATGAAACGCTTAATTTTTCAATATCCAAGCTTATTTTTGAAGGCCCAAAAGAAGATTTAGATCTAACTATCAACACTCAGCCAGCTATTTTTTTAATAAGTTATTCAATTTTCAATGTTATTAAAACTGAATTTAATATTGATTTAAATAAAGCAAAATATTTTGCTGGTCATTCATTAGGAGAATATTCAGCTTTATCTTGTGCTGGGTATTTAAAATTTTCAGATACTTTAAAAATATTAAGAGTTAGAGGGGATGCAATGCAAAATGCAGTTCCTAAAGGACAGGGAGGAATGGTCGCTGTGCTAGGCTCTACTGTTGAAACAATAGAAAAAATTCTTCTAGAAAATGAAAATAATTTTAAAGCTCAAATTGCAAATGATAATTCTGAAGGTCAAATTGTTTTAAGTGGTAAAACAGATGATTTAGAAAAGTTAATGAAGGTGCTAAAAGATAATAATGTTAAAAATATTAAACTACCAGTAAGCGCACCATTTCATTGTAGTTTGATGAATAACGCTACAAAGATAATGACTGAGGAATTAAATAAATTAAATTTTGGAAATTCAGAAAACAAATTGATTTCAAATGTAACTGCTGAAGAAATTAAAAATTCTGAAGATTTAAAAGAATTATTAATAAAACAAATAGAAAATAGAGTAAGATGGAGAGAAAGTGTAATTAATATGATTAATAATAAAGTAAATCATTTTATAGAAATTGGGCCTGGAAAAGTATTGTCAGGTCTTGTAAAGCGAATTAATCGAGAAGTAAAAATTGACACAATTAATAATACAGAAGATATTGAAAGTCTAAAAATATGAATGATTTAAAAGATAAAAATATTATTGTTACTGGAGCATCTGGTGGTATTGGAAATTCAATTATTGAAAAATTTATTGAAACCGGCGCGAATATACTAGCTACAGGTACTAGAATTGAAAAATTAGAGGAATTAAAAAGTAAATATAGCCAAATTAAAATATTAAAATTTGATATTTCACAAAGTGATAAAATTGAAGAATTTATAGATAATTCAATTACCGAATTAGGTGGAAGTTTAGACTGCTTAATTAACAATGCTGGGGTCACTCAAGATAATTTAGCCATAAGAATGAGTCTTGATGAATGGAAAAAGGTTATTGATATAAATTTGACCTCTACTTTTTTACTTAGCAAAGCAGCAATAAAAAAAATGTTAAAAAATAAATCAGGAAAAATTGTAAATATTACCTCTGTAGTAGGACATACAGGCAATCTTGGTCAAGCAAACTATACAGCATCTAAAGCTGGGATTGTTGCAATGTCCAAAAGCTTAGCGATTGAATACGCAAAAAAAAATATAAATATTAACTGCATTTCCCCAGGTTTTATTCAAACAGCGATGACAGATAAACTGGATGATAAATTCAAAGAAGCAATTATATCTAAAATTCCATCAGCACGTTTAGGAGAGCCAGCAGATATAGCTAATGCTGTTGTATTTTTGTGCTCAAACAAAGCAAGTTATATCAATGGAGAGACATTACATATCAATGGTGGAATGTATATGGCTTGACAAAATAGCTTTTTGAACTATTAAGAATTTATAACAAAAAGGATCAATATGTCAGAAGACGTTTCAAGCAAAGTAAAAAAAATTGTAGCAGATCACCTAGGTATTGATGAAGCTAAAGTAACCGAAGAATCAAGTTTTATTGATGATTTAGGCGCTGATAGTTTAGATACTGTTGAATTAGTGATGGCTTTCGAAGAAGAATTTGGATCTGAAATTTCAGATAGTGAAGCAGAGAAAATTTTAACTGTAGGAGACGCGGTTAAATTCATCGAAGGAAAAGCAAACTAATTTACTAATGCCCTCGCAAAACGATGGGGTAATGATAATTTTATCATCTCCTTCGGGAGCTGGTAAAACCACGTTAGTAAAAAAATTATCAAAATTAGATAATTACGAAATCTCTATATCTCATACCACAAGACAACCAAGAGCAAATGAAACTCAAGATGAGGATTATTTTTTTGTTAATGAGGAAGAATTTAAGAGACTGATTAAAAATGAAGAATTTCTTGAGTACGCAAAAGTTTTTAAAAATTATTATGGCACTACAAGAACACCAGTTATTGATAAGTTAAATAAAAGTAAAAATGTTTTATTTGATATTGATTGGCAAGGAGCAGATCAAATTAAAAATAAAAAATTAGATTATAAATTAATTACTTTTTTTATATTACCCCCTAGTAAAGAAATTTTATTTGAAAGATTGTCAAACAGACATATGAAAGATAAATTAATTGCTGAAGAGAGAATTAAGCAATTTGAACGAGATGTACTGCATTGGATAAATTATGATTATGTAGTTATCAATGATGATTTAGACAGTTGTTTTTCAAAAATTAAAAATTTAATTGAGGCTGAAATAAATAATGGATCAAAAGATTATGATGCTAATTTTATTAGAAATCATGTTGAGAAATTAACACATTAAATTTTCATATTCTTTTGTTAGTTGATAATAAGTTTCATAATCTAAATTTTGTGGCCTTAAGTTTAGATTAATTTTTAATTTTTTTAATATATTTTGATTTCCATTAAAAATTTGGTTGTAAGGTTTTTTAAGCATTTTTCTTCTATGATTAAAAAATGTTCTTGTAATTAATTCTAGATTATTTGAATTTAACTTGTGAAATTTACTTTTGGGTGTGAAAAATAATAAAGAACTATCAACCTTTGGTTTAGGAAAAAATGAACCTGGTTTAATATCACATATTTTTTCTATTTTAAGTTTCCAGTTGCTCATAATAGATAATCTTCCATAATTCGATGAATTATATTTAGCTATAATTCTATCCGCTACTTCTTTTTGAAACATGAGTATTAGATAATCAAACCAGCAATTATAACTATCAAATCCAACAATCCACTTAATTAGAATTTCTGTAGAAATATTGTAGGGAAGATTCCCAAATACAATTATTTTTTCTTCTGATAAAGATTTTTCATCAAATTTTAAAATATCCTTATTAAATATAGTTATATTTTCTTTAAAATTATTATTTAGCTGTAGTGCTAATTCATTATCTTTTTCTACAACAAAAATTTTTTTTGGATTTTTTTTTAAAATAGATGAGGTTAAGTTTCCTGTTCCCGGACCTACTTCTAAAATTATTCTATCTTGGATGTCTATTATATTTGCAATTTTTTCAATAATATTTTTATCAATTAAAAAATTTTGACCTAAGCTTTTTTTTGCTTTAATCACTAAAAATCTAGAAACTGAATTGAGTTTAGCAAGCTAGTATAATCTGATTTTTTTTTGCCTAACATCTTTTCATTTGGACCATGATCAGGTGAAACTCTTATAAAAGGCAAACCTACCGTTAAATTAATTGCATCATATTCATATAAAGTTTTAATTGGGGCTAAAACTTGATCATGATACATGCCAATAATTAAGTCATATTTTTCTCTATTTGATTTTATGAAAATAGTGTCTGCCGATAAAGGTCCGTTAATATCAATTTTTAATTTTTTTAAAATTTTAACTGTTGGCAAAACAATTTTTTTATCTTCATTAAATTTATCACTACTTTCACAATGTGGATTTAGTCCTGTAATGGCAATTTTAGCTTTTTTATTAAAGTAATTTTTCCAAAACTTATCAATAATTTTTATTTTTGATAATATTGTTGACTTATTTATTTTTTTCGAGACAAACTTTAACGGTTCATGAGTAATTATAGGGCTTACGGATAATTTTTTATTGAAAATTACCATAGCAAAATTTTTGGTATTTGTTTTGTGGGCCAAGTACTCTGTTATTCCAATAAATTTATTTTTTAAAAAATTTTCTTTCGAAATAGGACCATTGATAAATTTATTAGTCACATTGGTTCTCATTAAATTTAAACCAATTTTGAAGCAATTTTCTATATATTTATTTGATTTATCTGAGATTTTATCAAAGGCTTTTGGTTGGTTAAATTCTACATCTATTAAATTTAATTTTTTATACTTATATTTATTATTTAGGATATTCTCTATTTTTATTTCGTTAAATTCAATTTTAAGCCTTAATGCTAAAGCTTGTTTTAACAATATTTTTTTTGAACATATTAATATAATTGAACTTTTAAAATTATGTTTGTTCAACGTTCTTATAAAAATTTCTGAAAAAATACTATTAGGCTCACCAGCAACAATAACTATTGGTTTAAATTTCATTAATTTCAATGTCTGATTTTATTTTATTAAAATAAATGATCGAAAATTGATTTAGTTGATTATTTTTTGTTATATTAATTAAATTTTCTAATTCTTTTTCCTCATTTTTGATAATACCTTCAATTTTTTTTACATCATTTAGCTGAAGAACCACAAAACCACCTGAAACCATTATAGGCTCAGAATACTCATTAATTTCCATTTTTTTAACTACATCTTTGATTTTTTGGTTTAATGAATTTGAATCAATCCAATCAAGCTTCCCACCCATACTTGATGTGCTGGATGAACTGTATTTTAATGCTGCACTTTCAAAACCTTTTTCTAATATTATTTTTTCAATTTCTTTATACTTTTGATTTATGTCCTTAGTTTGTTTAACTTCATAAAATATCTCTGATAACAAATATGATTTATTTGTTTCATTTATATTTTTTCTTATTTTTTCTCTTAATTTTATTTCATCAATTTTAACTTTATCTGAAAATTTTATATAAATTAATTCATTCCAAAGAGCTTCAATTTCTATTTTTTTTAAAACATCAGAGTGCTTAATCTCTTTACTCTTTAAGTAGTTTTTAAATTCTACTTCGTCTAAAATACCTAATTTAGAATATATATTTTTTGTAAGTTTTTTTAAGTATTCTAATGGTAATTCAGCTTTTTGAAAGTTTTTTGAAATTTCAATTTTTTTTATTTTTTCTTGTATCACTGATTTTTTTGATATTTCATACAATTCATTATTATTTAAATTTTCTATGCCTGGGTTTAAAGCTTTAAGGTAATTTAGCTCATTTTCTAAATCATAACTTGTGATAATTTTATTATCTACTTTTAAAATTATTTTGTTCTCGAAAGTAAAAGCTAAAGAGTAATTGCAAATAAGTGCAATTAATAAAATTAAAAATTTTATTCTTTTAATTTTCATACAACCTTCTCTCATAAGTAGTAAGAGGAATTAGTGTTACAGTTAAAAATAAATTTTCAGATGGTTTTAAATCATTATCTTGATAGAAAGTTTTGTTATATTTGATACCAGCAGTTAAGCAATCATTTTTATATTCATAACTTAAATCATAATATTCTGTTAGCGATAATTTTTTATTTCTTCTTGTTGAAAACGAAAATGAATTATTTTCATCTAACATGTAAGAAGTTTTATTATTTATTAGATGATTTGACCCGATCAAGTTTCTTTCTTCTAGAAAATTAAATTCTGTAACAAAATTATTAACTTTTATTTCAGTATTGATTGAATGTGATTCAAATGTTTTAAAATTGTTGTCTATTGAAAAGTCATATCCAAAATTAATGTTTTTGTTCAAATTAGTGTTGATTGATCCAAATAAATTTGAATTCTTGTGATTAAGCGTACTGCTTGAGGGAATGTTTTTTTCAAATTTATCTCTTATTACTGTGGCTAACTTAAGTTCTACAAATTTATTTTCTGTGTCATTTTCATTTATACTTTCTAGTTTATAATCCACACCTAGTGTAAGAGATTTTCCTGTTTCCAGCGTATCACTTAAACCCAATCTATTAAGTTCAAATATATTACTTGTTGTGATTGATTTTTTTGAAGTGCTATAATTCTTCATATTTTTATTGGGATTTAATCTAAGAGATAACTTCGGAGTTAATATTTCTTTTGAATTTTCCTTTTTTTTAATTAGTGGCAAGCTTGAGGCTATTTCAAAAATATTCATTGCCTCAATTCTTGGTGAAGATTTGTAATTTGGATCATTTTTTCCAACTGAATTTAGATTTTTAAAATATAAATTAAAATTATTTTTAATCCCATTATTTGAAATAAAATTAATTGAACTATATCGCACATCATTTGTTACAGAAGTCCTTAAATTATTAGTATTTTTTAAACGATTGTCACCAGATGAAGAAAAATTAATTGATCCATTAAAACTATTTAAATCAAAACTTCTATTGAAATTATAAGAAGGCAGAACATATTGATATCTGTCACTATGCTTTTGTCCTAAATTTTCATAGATTTTAAAACCGGTTGTTAAATTATAATCCTTATGGTCAAAGTTGTAATCCACTCTTGTTTGCATAATATTTTTGTCATTAGGCATCACCGGACTAGGGAATAAATTATTTTGAAATACTTTGAGGTATGTATCATTATTCACTCTTTCAATCTGTAAGTCTAGTTCACTATTTATGAAATCTGGAAAATTTAAATCTTTCTTAAAATCGACAAATAAATGATTAATATTTTTCTTCTTATTGTCAGCAGAGGACTTGTAACCTTTAGTTAGACTAAAATCAGTTATTAGAGATGAATATTTTGTTTTTTTTCTAAATTCATTTTGAAAAATAACTTTATCGTCAAAAATTGTTGGTTTGAATGTGTAGTCTTGGTCAGTTCCTATGGTTTTAAAGTAAGGAATATAAACTGATGAACCCAAAGTTTTTGATCTATTAAATTGTGGTTGTAAAAATCCAGTTCTTCTATCTACTGTAGGATCAGGATGAAAAAATTTTGGAAAATACATAACAGGAATATCATAAATCTTAAGTACAGCATTTTTATAAATTAAATCTCTTTTAATTTTATCGTGTGTTATTTTTTCTGATTTTATACTCCAAGGGGGACAATTATCGTTTAATTTACAGCTTGTGAAAATGCCTTTATTAACTATTGTAACTTCATCATTTCCAATTGATGATGATCCGTAAAGTCTAGGATCTTGATTTTCATTATTGAAAATACTTTTATGTATTTTGATTTTAGTATCTTTTGATTTAAAACTATTATCTTCAAAATCAAAAAAACCCTCTGCAAAAAAATAATTATCTTTTTTATTATTATCAACTTTTGTGATTAAATTAATATTAATTGCTTTTAAAAGTTTATTGTCTAAATGATATAGAAAGTTATTGGCTATATATTTATTCTCATTGTCATCGATAATTGTAGATTTATTTTTTGATGATATTTCTTTATTTTTTTTATCATATAAAACATTTTTAGATATAAAATCATACTTATTTTCTATTTTAGCTGAGGATTTTCC